>JBBSIG010000006.1:0-23178 GCA_038232215.1 Gaiellales bacterium
CGAAGGCGCCACGTCGAGAGGCCGTAGTGCCGCCTCGCGTAGGCGACCGTCTCGGCCCGCCGGCTCGCCGGGAACGGGATCGGACGCGCGACGATCGCCGGGCGCGGCACCGGACGGGGCGCCGCGGCGAGTGCCTGAGCCGCCGGGGCGACGAGCAGGAGCAGGGCGAGCGCCGCGCGTCGCACGCGCGCGAGTTTACGGGCGTCCGCGGAAGCGGATTCGGCGCACCACGAGGGCGGCCAGGTACCCCGCGACGACAACCGACGCGACCGAGGCTCCACCGGCCGTGTCGGCGTAGTAGGAGAGGTAGAGCCCGAGCGCGGCGCCGGTCGCGGCGAGCGCCGCCGCGAGCGCCATCATCGGCACCATCCGGCGCGCGAGCAGGCGCGCGGTGGCGGCCGGGCCGACGATCATCGCCACCACGAGCAGGTTGCCGAGTCCCTGGACGCCGACGACGATCGCCGCCGCGAGCAGTCCGAGCAGGGCGAGGTCGACGAGCAGCGGCCGGCCGCCGAGCGCCCGCGCGCCGCCGCGGTCGAAGCCGACGGCGAGGAGCTGCCGGTGCAGGAGGGCGAGCCCGAGGAGCGTTGCGCCCGCGAGGGCGGCCGCGAGGACGAGATCCGTCGTCGACACTCCCAGCGGATCGCCGAAGAGCAGGGCGCCGAGACCCGGAGGCGAGGCAGCCGAGAGGGCGAGCATCACACCGAGGCCGAACAGCCCCGTGACGACCACGGCGACGGCGGTGTCGCGGCCGATCCCGGGCGTCCGCCCGAGGAGGGCGACGCCGACTGCGGCGCCGGCAACCCCGACCGCCCCGCCGAGCAGGAGCGGCAGCCCGAGCAGAGCGGCGACCACGAGCCCGGGGAAGAGCGCGTGCGCGAGCGACTCGGCACTGTACGAGAGCCCATAGAGGACGACCCAGCACCCGAGCGCGCCGCCGACGACGCCCACGAGGGCGAGCTCGGCGAAGGCGCGCTGCACGAGCCCGTGCGTCCACGGATCGACGAGGCCGTGGGTGATCGCAGCGCCCATCGGTCAGTGGTGGTGCGCCGGCAGGATCCCGGTCGTGACGCCGGGCTCGCCGGGGATGGTCACGATCGACCCGCCGTAGGTCTGCTCGAGGACGCGGCGATCCAGCATCCGCTCGGGCGGGCCGAAGGCGACCTGGCGGCCGTTCAGGCAGAGCACGCGGTCCCACCGGCGCACCTGGTCGACGTCGTGCGACGCGATCAGAAGGCCCCGGCCCTCGGCGGCGAGCTCTGCGAACAGCCGCTCGAGGAGCTCGGCACTCGGCCGGTCGACGCCGGTGAACGGCTCGTCGAGAAGCAGGAGCGGCGCGTCCTGGACGAGCGCGCGCGCGACGAGCACGCGCTGCCGCTGCCCGCCGGAGAGCTCGCCGAACCGGTCGTCGGCGAGGTCGGCGAGGCCGACGCGGTCGAGCGCGGAGAGCGCCCTCCGGCGCTCGCTCCTCGCCGTGGGGCGCCACCACGGCAACCGCGAGAGCGCGCCCATGAGGGCCACGTCGAGCGCGCTCACCGGGTAGTCGAGCCGCGAGCGCTCGGTCTGCGGTACGAAGCCGGGCGGCCCCGCCACCGAGTACCGCCCCGCCCGCGGAGGAAGCTCGCCGAGCAGGACGCGGAAGAGCGTCGACTTTCCGCCTCCGTTCGGGCCGAGCACCCCGACCCGCTCGCCCCCTCGGAGGCCGAACGAGACGGACTCGAGCACCACCGGCCCCCCGCCGTAGGCCGCGGAGAGGTCGACCGCGCGCGCGAGCTCGCTCACCTCAGCCCTGGAATCGCGCAGCCGCTCGCTCCGCCGGTGAGCCCGCGGACGACGGCGTCGGCGTTCGCCTGCTCCATCGCGAGGTAGGTCGCCCCCGACGAGCCCGGCGGGCCGAGCGCGTCGCCGTACAACGAGGTCCCCACGGTCGCGCCGGTCTCCCGCGCGACCGCGCGGGCAACGCGCGGGCTGAGCGATCGCTCGGGAAAGACCGCGCGGACGCGCTCCCGCTCGATCAGGGCCACGAGCCCCGCCGTCTCCCCGGCCGAGGGCTGCGCCTGGGTGGTCTGCGCGGGGATGACGGCACCGACGACTCTGAGCCCGTAGCGCCGTGCGAAGTAGGCGAACGCGTCGTGATCGGTGACCAGCTTGCGGCCCGGAGCCGGGATCCTGCGCACGCACGCGGCGATGCCGCGGTCGAGCGCCTCGACCTTCCGCACGTACGCCGCCGCGCGCCGGGTGAGGGCGGCTGCGTGCGCACGGTCCGCCCGCACTAGCGCGTCGCGAATCCGCCGCACGGCCGCAGCCGCGTTTCTCGGGTCGTGCCACCAGTGCGGGTCGACGGGCGAGGACTCCTCGCCCGCCAGCCGTACCGGCAGCCGGTCGCCCAGCACGACGACTGCCGGATCTCCGCCGGCCTGTGAGACCACCTCCTCCATCCAGCGGTCGAGGCCGTCGCCGTTCTCGAAGACGACCGCGGCGCCGCCCGTCGCCTCGACGTCCGCCGGCCGGAGCTCGTAGTCGTGCGGGTCGCTGTTCGGGCTCAGGATCCCGTGCACGTCGACAGCGGCGCCGCCCACCTGACGCAGCCAGTCCGCGATCACGGTCGTGCTCGCCACGACGTCGATCGACGAGCCCCCCGTCGTGCCGGCCTCGCCCGAGCCGCTCGAGCCGCAGCCCGACACGGCGAGGAGCGCGAGCGTTCCCACCGTCGCTGCGCCGGCCCGGCGGACCGACAGCCGGGGCACGACCGCGCGGGCCGCGGCCGTGAGGACGAACACCGCTCCCGTCAGCGCCGCGATGGCCGATCCCGGCGGGACGTTCGATTGCACCGAGAGCCAGAGCCCAGCCGTGCCCTCGACCGCCACGAGCGCGACCGAGCCGACCTGCCAGGGCAGGAGCCGGCGCGTGCAGAGCCGCACCGTCGCGGCGGGGACGACGAAGAGCGCGGTGGTCAGGAGCGCGCCGGTCGCGGCGAGCGCCGAGGTGACGGCGAGGGCGACGAGGACGAGCAGGACGCCGTCGGGAAGCGCAGAGCGCACGCCGAGCGAGCGGGCGCTGTCCGGATCGAAGCCGATCGCGAGCCACCGACGGCCGAGGAGGGCGCTCGCGACCAGCACCGCCCCGCTCGCCGCGGCCGCGAGCGCGAGGTCGTCCGAGCCCACCAGGAAGAGGCTGCCGAAGAGCAGCGACTCGATGCTCGATCCCGACCGGAAGACGTCGCTCGCGAGCACGACCCCCACCGCGAGCGCGCCCACGAGCACGAGCGCCGTCAGCTCGTCGTACCCGCCGCGGCGTCTCCGGGCGAGCCGCTCGACGGCGAGCGCCACCGCGAGCGCGGCCGCGAAGGCGCCGAGGGGAGCGGCGAGCCCGAGACCGTCGGCGAGCACGAGGCCGGGGAAGGCGGCGGTGCCGACCGCGTGCGAGTAGAAGGCGAGCCCCCGCAGCACGATCCAGGTGCCGAGCAGCCCGCCCGCGACCGAGAGCAGGAGGAGCTCGAGCAGGCCGCGCTGGACGAAGGCTGTCTGGAAGGGCTCGAGCATCGGCTCGCGCAAACGATACTCATTCCCGTAAACTCGCGCTGCCACGACCGAAGGGGAAGTTGAGAGCGGCTATCATCACGGCATGCGAGGCTCGGGCGACGACGGCTGGGCGGAGGCGACGCTAGGAGCGCTGCGAGCGGACGGTCTCCGCAGCGGCGGCGCGAGACGGGCCGTGGTCGAGCTGCTCGGACAGCAGTCGTGCTGCGTCACCGCGCAGCAGATCTTCGACCTCCTGCGCGCGCAGGGGCGCAAGGTCGGGATCGCAAGCGTCTACCGGGTGCTCGACCTGCTGACCGAGAAGGAGCTCGCCCAGCGCATCGACGTGGGCTCGGGCACGGCGCTCTTCGAGCCGCTGCACCGAAGCGGCGAGCACCATCACCACCTCGTCTGCCACGACTGCGGCAAGGTGGAGGCGTTCGCCGACGACCGGCTCGAGCATGTGCTGAGACAGGTCGAGGACCGCACGGAGTACGCGGTGGCCGGCCACGACGTCGTTCTGCGCGGAGCCTGCCGCGAGTGCCGCGCGGCCTGAATGCCGGGGGCGGGAGTCGAACCCGCACGCCCCGCTAGGGGACACTTGATTTTAAGTCAAGCGCGTCTGACCAGTTCCGCCACCCCGGCGCGGCGCGGACAGATTACGTGCCGGGCGTCAGCTGGTCGAGGGGAAAGCGCTCGGGCCCCTTGGCGCGGTAGGAGTCGCGGAACTTCGAGAAGCCGTCCTCGTCGAACCGCGTGCACTCCGCCAGCCGCCCGGTGCCGCGCCCCGGCTTCGAGAGCAAGGCTCCCTCGTACGGTGCCTCGTTCCAGGCGGTGAGCGCGATCTTGTTCTCGAGGCGCGGGAGGGGCGCGAGCAGCAGGCCGTTCGGCGACTCGGCGTAGAAGCTTCGGAGCTTCTCCACCTCCGCGGCGGGCACGCCGCGCCCCCACTGGATCGCGAGCCCGCCGTGCTCGAGGTTGTGCACCACCTGCAGCTCGTTGAGCGGCGAGTCGTACTCGCCCCAGACCGCCGGCTGGACGTAGTGGGGACCGCTCGTCGGCGGAAACGAGCTCCACTTCACCTTGGCGGTCAGGCTGTTCACGTGCTTCGGCGGAACGCTCGGGTAGTCCTTCACGGTGCAGCCGGCGTCCCTGAGCGCGCCGGCCGCCGAGCTCGATCCTCCATCGCTCCCGAGCAGGACGACGAGCAGCACGACGGCGACGACGCCGGCGATCCCCGCGGAGCCGAGGAGCAGCAGCGTGCGCGAGGGCCGGCGCACCCTGCTCGCGAGCGGCTCGCGGGCGTCCCGGCGGCGCGGAGCCTGCACGGGCCGCCTCGGGGGCGGTGGCGTACGCGACTTCTTGGCCACGGGCGACGATGGTAGCTCAGGGTCTCGACGCCGACCTCGGCGAGCTTTCCCCTGGGACTTGACAGCGTTCGACCCGGCGTCGTAGGATGGCCGAGCCAGATCCGATGAACCTCCGGGTTTGCTGGATCTGGCATTTTTGCGTCCTCGTACGCGAGTCGACCCCGGTGCCGTCCGATCCGTGCTCTAGCGTTCGTGGGCCCGATGCTCGTTCTCGCCCTTCTCATCGGAGCCGCCGGCGGCGGGCTCGTCGCCTGGCTCGTCAGCCGCTCGCGGGCCGTCGCGCTCGGGGAGAGCTGCGGTGACCTGCGCACGCGCCTCGCGGCCGCGGAGCGAGAGCGCGACGCCCGGGGCGACCAGCTGCGCCAGAGCGAGCGCGACCTCGTCGAGCTGCAGACCTCCCTCGACCACGAGAAGCGGACCTTCGGGGAGAAGATCGCCCTGCTCGAGCAGGCGAAAGGCGAGCTCGCGACGAGCTTCAAGGCGCTCTGCTCCGACGCGCTGAAGAGCAACAACACGTCGTTCCTGGAGCTCGCGCGGACGCAGCTCGAGCAGTTCCAGGCCACCGCTCGCGAGGACCTGTCCTCCAGGCACCGCGCCGTCGAGCAGCTGGTGACGCCGATCAAGGAGTCGCTCGAGAAGGTCGACGGACAGGTCAGGCACCTCGAGCAGGCGCGGCGCGAGGCGTACGGCTCGCTGAGCCAGCAGGTGCAGTCGCTCGCGGAGACGCAGGACCGGCTCAGGCTGGAGACCGGGAATCTCGTCACGGCGCTTCGCGCCCCTCACGTTCGCGGACGCTGGGGCGAGATGCAGCTCAAGCGGGTCGTCGAGATGGCCGGGATGGTGGCGCACTGCGATTTCGTCGAGCAGGCGACGACGGTGGAGAGCGGCGGGCGCGTCCTCCGCCCCGACCTCGTCGTCAAGCTGCCGGGCGGTAAGAACGTCGTCGTCGACGCGAAGGCTCCTCTGCACGCGTACCTCGACGGGCTCGAGGCCCCCGACGAGGAAACCCGCCTGCTGAAGCTGCGGGACCACGCGCGTCAGGTGCGCGACCACATCACGAGGCTGGGTGCCAAGGCCTACTGGCAGCAGTTCTCGCCGACACCCGACTTCGTCGTCATGTTCCTCCCCGACGAGACGTTCTTCAAGGCCGCGCTCGAGCACGATCCGGCGCTCATCGAGGTGGGCGTCGAGGCGGGCGTGATACCCGCGTCTCCGACGACGCTGATCGCCCTGCTGCGCACCATCTCGTACGGCTGGCAGCAGGAGACCGTCGCCGAGAGCGCCCGGGCGGTGAGCGATCTCGGTCGCGAGCTGTACGCGCGCCTCGGCGTGCTCGGGCGGCACTTCGGCAAGCTCGGGCGGAGCCTCGACTCGTCGGTCGCGGCCTACAACGAGGCGGTCGGCTCGCTCGAGAGCCGGGTGCTCGTGACGGCCCGCCGCTTCGAGCTGCACGGCGTCTCGGGCGACGTGCCCGATCTGGAGCCGCTCGAGCGCCAGGCCCGCCCGCTGCACGCGCTCGAGCTGACCGAGGGAACGCCGGCCGAGTCCATACTCGACCTCGCCCTGCCGACGGACGCGAACGCAGCCTAGGCTCCTTCCCGCGCCGATCGCCTGCTCGGGGCGCATCGTCGCCTGGGGGAAGGAGCTGGTACTGGGATTCGCCTCTGGGCTTTCGTGTTCTGCCGATGTGCTGAGCGAATGCACTCGTTCTGGAAACGTGATCGACGTCCACGTCCGCGGGAACGGCCACTTCCCGCGAGAAGGAGCAGCGAACGCGCCGCGAACCACCCTGGCTCCGGAGGACGGTCTAGACGATTGATCGGAAATCAAGCGGCGCGGGCTCACGCCGCGGGCACGGCCCGGGGACATCCCCAGGCGGCACTCGATTCGCCGAGCAACCGTCTAGTAGCGCAGCAGCGCGCCGATACCCTCGACCGGCTCGAGGTCGTGCCGCTGCTCGACCGCCCAGGCGGTGCCGCCGCCGGCGAGCGTCCTGTGTACCGCGAGGTCGAGACCGCGGGTGCGCCGCGCCATCGCCGTGCCGTCGAGCGGGCAACTGCCCTCAACCGCTGCGATCCGCCCGCACGAGGGGCACCGCCAGGCCGGCCGGTCCACCCCGCTCTGGAAGAGAAGCACCTCGACGCGCCCGTCCGAGGCGGCCTCGAGCGTCGAAGCCCAGCCGGAAGCCGCTCGACCGTCTCGGCCTGCCTCCTGACGCCAACGCTCGAGCGTCGCTCCCTCCCGCTGCGCCCGCGAGCGCTCGAGCAGCGGCCGCGCGGCCTCGAGCAGGCCCGCGGGCGTCGTATGTGCCTCGGCCTGCGTCCAGCCGACGAGGGCTGCGCGCGCCTCGTGCGAAAGGTGCTCGGTCAGCTCCGGGCGAATCTCCTCCGCGCCGACCAGCACGAGCGCCGGACTCTCGGCCCGGAGTACGAGCCGATCGAGCTCCCCGGCGACGCTCCTCAGATGCTCCTGTACGAGGTTCTCGATGTGCCGCTGGTAGCGGGCCTGCGACCAGCCGCCCTGGTCGTGCTGCCCCGGCTGCTCCTTGCTGCGATCGACGAGCTGCTCGAGCCGGCCTGCCCGGAGGCGGTAGATCTGGCCCTGCTCGCGGCCCACCACCGCGACGATCGCGCCCTCGTCTCGGCCGACGAGCGACACGAGGGGCGCCAGACAGAACGTCGGCCCGAGCTGCACGAGATCGGCGACCGGCCGCGCCAGCGAGAGCACGTCCCAGGCGCCGTCCACGCCGGCGCAGAAGACGGCGATCCCCTGGGCTCCGTCGCGGCTGAACTCGTCCGCGAAGTAGCGGCCGATGCGCGCGAAATCGGCTCTCAGCCCCTGCCGCTGCTCGTGCGAGAGGTCGGGGCGGGTCGCCTCCTCGCTCCGCTCGCCGTCGGCGAGGAGCGAGCTGATCCTCGTAGCCGCGTCCGCCGCGGTCGGTGCCAGACCCGGATCGAGGTCGAGATACAGGCTGATCGCGCAGCCCTTCTCGGCCCGAAAGCCGGCGAGCTCGCGCAGCCGCTCCCACGTCACGGTCTCGGCCATCGAGCCGCGATTCTACGTCCCTGGCCACCCCGGCCGACGGCCTCGCGACCGACCAGAGTGGCGGGAACGTCCGGGTCTGGATTTTCGTTTTCTCTTGTGACGGCCGAGCGACGGCCTACTCTTTCTGGAGGACACTGTGACGGACGTACACGACCTGATCGTCATCGGCGGCGGCCCCGCCGGCTACACGGCTGCGCTCTACGCGGCGCGCGCCAACCTGAGCCCGCTCGTGATCGAGGGCTTCCAGTGGGGCGGTCAGCTCATGATCACGAGCGACGTGGAGAACTATCCCGGGTACGCAGACGGGGTGCTCGGCCCCGAGATGATGTCCGACTTCCGCCGACAAGCCGAGCGCTTCGGCGCGGAGTTCGTCACGGACGACGTCACACGCGTCGATTTCTCCGAGCGGCCCTTTCGGCTCTTCGTCGGTGACGACGAGTATCGCGCCCGCGCAGTCATCGTCGCGACCGGCGCCAGCGCGCGCCAGCTCGGGCTCGAGTCGGAGAAACGGCTGCAGGGCCGTGGAGTCACCTACTGCGCCGTGTGCGATGCCGCCTTCTGGCGCGACCGCGAGGTGCTCGTCGCCGGGGGCGGCGACTCGGCGATGGAGGAGGCGCTCTTCCTGACGCGATTCGCGAGCAAGGTGACGGTCGTGCACCGCCGCGACGAGTTTCGCGCCTCGTCGATCATGGTCGACCGCGCACGGGCGAACGAGAAGATCGAGCTCGTGACGAACGCCGTGGTCGAGGAGGTGCTCGGAGAGGACAAGATGGAGGGAGCTCGCCTGCGCAGCACGGTCTCCGACGAGACCTGGGAGCTGAAGGCCGACGCGCTCTTCGTGGCGATCGGTCACGACCCGACGACGAGCCTCTTCCTCGATCAGCTCGACCACGACGACGCGGGGTACCTCGTCACGCGGCCCGGAACCACCGAGACCAACATTCCCGGCGTGTTCGCCGTCGGCGACGTCCAGGATCACGTGTACCGCCAGGCCGTCACGGCCGCGGGCTCCGGCTGCATGGGGGCGCTCGACGCCGAGCGCTACCTCACGGCCCTGGAGGGCCACCCCGGCACGGCCCTGACCGCCGGACGCGCAGAAGAGGCGACCGTCTAGACGATCGAGGGCGGAAGCGCGGTCGCGGCCTCGTCCGGAGCGCGGCCTCAAGCCCCGGAGTAGGCTCGTCCGGATGGCGACGCGCACGACCTGGATCGACCTCCTCGACCCGAGCCGTGCCGAGGTGGAGGAAAAGGCTCCCACGACCCTGCATCCCCGGGCGCTCGACCAGCTGCTCGAGGCTGCGGAGGCAGACGACGAGCCGAGGCCGACGCTCGAAGGCCACGGCGACTATGTCTTCGGCGTCTTCCTGATCGCAGTCGCCGTTCCGGAGGGGGACGAGGTCTTCTACCAGGAGGTCGACCTCGTCCTCACCCACGACGCCGTGCTCACCGTGCGCAAGACGCCTCCCGGGCACCACCCGTTCAGCTGCGCCGGCGCGCAGCAGATACAGCAGCAGCAGCCCGAGCTGTCGCCCGGGCTGATCGCGTATCACCTCGTCGACGACGTCGCGGAGGCTTACCTGACGCTGACCGACGCGCTGAACGACGAGATCGACGAGCTCGAGGACCACGTGGATGCGTGGCCGGCCTTGCGCGTCCAGCAGCGGCTGTCAGAGCTGCGCCACGACATGCTCCATATCCGCCGGACCCTGGCGCCGACGCGCGATGCGGTCCGCCGCGTGGTCGACGGTCGCATCGACACCGAGGGCGCGGAGCTCTTCGATCGCGACGCCGAGCTGCACTTCGCCGACGCCTACGACAAGCTCCTTCGGGCGACCGAGGCGCTCGAGCTCTCGCGCGACCTCGTCGCCGGCGTGCGCGACTACCACCAGGCGAAGATCGCGAACGACCAGAACGAGGTGATGAAGCGGCTCACCGCGATCGCGTCGCTGCTGCTCCTCCCCACCTTCATCGTCGGCCTCTACGGCCAGAACTTCAGACAGCACTTCCCCGAGCTCGGCTGGTCGTTCGGCTACGCCTGGTCGTGGGGACTGATCGTCGTCACGACGATCGCGCAGCTCGTCTACTTCCGCCGCAAGGGCTGGATCTGACCCGGGAGGCCGAGGCTACGATCAGGCCGTGCCCTACTTCATCTGCCCGAACTGCAAGGAGCGCTCGCTCGACCACGACGGGCGGGAAGGTCTGCTCGAGCAGGCGGTCGCGTGCCAGCGCTGCGGCTTCGGCTTCCTCTTCGAGCTGCTGGACGACTACTATCCCGCGCCGACCGCGGGGCTTCTCGTCTGCGACCAGGACGCGCGCGTCCTCGCGGCCGGGCGGGGCGTCTTCGAGCTGACCGGGTATCGCGAGCCGGAGCTGCTCGGCCGAGACGTGGTCGAGGGACTCGGCCTCACCGGCTTCGAGCCCGATCGAAACCCGGTCGGGCTCTCGCTCGAATGGGGCGTCCGCCGGCTCGGCGAGCAGCTCGAGCTGCGGGCCCGCTCGGGCCAGCAGAAGCCGGTCTCGGCGGACTTCTTCCCCGCTTACGACGAGGACGGCGGCCTCCTCGTCGCACTGACGCCGCGCTAGCGTGGGGGAACCCCAGGGTTCCCCCACGGACCCCTTCCTTCTGCGCTCTCGCCGCCGAGCCGTCCCTGGCCTCCCGCCGGGCAAAGCCCGGCTCCGGCCGCCGCGGTGCGCATCCTGCCATGGGTTACTTCCTAGGGAACGAGGCTCAGAGTTGCTCGACGGCTGACGTGCCGCATGGTCAGTTAGGCTCGCAGCGGCGAGGGAGTCGCCCGCTCCGCCCCCGACACAGCGCGGAGGTCATCGTCGTCGGGGGCGGTTGCACCGGCGCGTCCGTGGCCGCGGAGCTGGCCCGCCGAGGCGTCGACGTTCTGCTGCTCGAGCGCCGGACGCTCGCCTCGGGCCCCACCGGCCGCTCCTCGGCGATCGTGCGGCAGCTCTACTCGCAGCCCCTGCTCGCGCGGATGGCGGTGCACGGCCTGGACGCGTACTCGCGCTTCGAGGACCTCTACGGCGTCTCGTGCGGGTTCGTCCACACCGGGGTCCTCTGGGCGACGGAAGCGGGCGGGCGGGCGACGCTCGAGCGCAACGCGGCCACGAGCCGCGCCGCGGGAGCCGCCCTGGAGCTGATCGACCGCGACCGGCTCGCCGGCATCGACGGGCGCATCGAGAGCGCCGACCTCGACGGCATCTGCTTCGAGCCGGATGCCGGCTGCTGCGACCCGTACCTCGCCACGGCGGGCTTCGCGGCAGCCGCGCGGAGGGCGGGCGCCCTGATCGCGGAGGAGGCGCCGGTCGGAAGCGTCGACGAGCTGGACGCCGACGCGATCGTGGTCGCCGCCGGCGTGTGGTCGGCCGGTCTGCTCGAGCCGCTCGGCTACCGCCTGCCGGTCGCGGCGGCCCGCGCGGAGATCGGCCGCTGGCGCGTCCCGGCGGACTACGGCGAGCCACCGCCCGTGCTCGCGGACTTCTCGCGGCTCGGCTTCTACCTGAAGCCGGCGGAGCCGGGCTATCTCGAGGTGGGAACGCTCGATCCGGCCCATGCTGCCGACCCGATCGACCCCGACGCCTGCCCGGAGGGGGCCGACTCCGAGACGCTCGCCCGCTTTCGCGACTCGCTGCTGACGCGTGTCCCGTCCCTGCGCGGCGGGCACTGGCGCGGCTCGTGGTCGGGCGTCTACGACGTCACGCCCGACTGGCATCCGGCGATCGGCGCCGTTCCCGGGACGGACAGGGTGTACGTCGCCGCGGGCTTCTCGGGCCACGGC
Organism: Gaiellales bacterium; assembly: GCA_038232215.1. GTDB lineage: Bacteria > Actinomycetota > Thermoleophilia > Gaiellales > Gaiellaceae > JBBSIG01. The sequence continues at coordinate 11,722 of JBBSIG010000006.1, forward strand.
TTCAAGCTCGCTCCCGCGGTCGGGCTCGCCGTGTCCGAGCTCGTGTGTGACGGAGCCGCGCGCACCTTCGATCTCGCCCAGCTCGACCCCGGGCGCTTCGAGCGCGGCGAGCTCGTCGGCGAGTCGCAGTACGGCTACTCGGTGCTCGGCTAGATCGGCCCTCGACGAGCGGCCCTCGCCTGTGGACGATCCGTCACGGTGCCAGACACTCCTACAGATCGTCCACAGGCTGCTCCAGGCCGGGACTGCGTCCGCGCCACGATCGTGACGAAGTATCCACCGTGCGCGGTGTCAGACACTGTCACGGAGCGTCCACAGGGGTCACCGGCGGCGGGAGGCGGCTGGCCGGGCAGAGGTCGCTCACGACGCAGCGCTCGCAGAGAGGGCGGCGGGCGTTGCAAACGCGCCGCCCGTGCCAGATCAGAAGGTGCGGGAAGCGGGCCCAGTCGGCCCGCGGAACGAGCCGGACGAGATCGCGCTCGATCTTCACCGGATCCTCCTGCCGCGTCAGCCCGAGCCGCTGCGAGAGACGGCGAACGTGGGTGTCGACGACGATGCCCTGCGCCTCGCCGAGCTCGGCGGCGACGACGTTCGCCGTCTTCCGGGCGACACCGGGGAGGCGGACGAGCTCCTCGAGCCGCCGGGGCACGCGGCCGTCGAACTCGTCGAGAAGCATCCGCATCGTGCCGCGGATCGACTTCGCCTTCTGCCGGAAGAACCCGGTCTGGTAGATGTCGCGCTCGAGCTCCTCGACCGGCACCGCGAGGTAGTCCTCGGGCCCGCGGTACTTCTCGAACAGCCGCGGAGTGACTCTGTTCACGTTGACGTCCGTCGTCTGCGCCGACAGCATCACGGCGACCAGCAGCTCGAGGTCCGAGAGGAAGCGGAGCGCGATCGTCGCGTCTTCGTGCTCGGCGGCGAGCCGCTCCACGATCGGGCCGATACGGGCCCGCTTCGGGCCCACGCGGCGCCGGGCCTCCGCGAGGTAGCTGCGTGGCACTACGACGCGACGGCGAGCGCCTCGCCACGCGGCGCGTGGGAGCGGCCGCGCAGGCGCGGGCCGGCGCAGACGAGGTCGAGCGCCGGGCAATCGAGGCAGGTGAACTCGCTCGGCGTCGGCACGAACACGCCGGACTGGATGCGCTCGATCGCGCGCGAGAGCTCCTCCTGGAGAGCGGGCAACTCCGCGCGCCCGAACGTCGCCGACACGATCGCGTCGGGACGCTCGAGGAACGCGTAGACCACCTCGACCGTCTCGGCGCCGTCGAGGAGGCAGGCGATCGCATAGACGAGGCGCTGGAGTCGATAGTCCTGCTCGACGATCTCCTCCGGCGTCCCCTCCGCGAGCGAGTTCGTCTTGTAGTCGACGACGAGCGCGTGCCCGCCCTCGCGCTGGAGCACGTCGAGCCGGCCGTGCAGGAGCACGCCGTCGTGCTCGAAGGTAAACGGCCGCTCCGGCGCCGCTCCGGCCAGCCGTGCGACCCGCTCCGCGAGGCGCGACTCGCAGTACGCGGCGACGAACGCCCTGATCCGCTCGAGCTCCTCGTCACTCACGCCGGGGTAGCGCGCGCGCGCCGCCTCTTCGAGCGCAGCCGGCTCCGGCACTCGTGGCGCAGTCAGGTCTATGCGCTCGAGGAGCGCGTGGACGGCGTCGCCCATCTCGGTCGCGGCGAGCCCCGCCGGCGCCGCCACTCCACCGGCCCGGCTTGCGGGCCTCAGACCGACGATGCGCTCCGCGTAGAACCGGTACGAGCAGCGCTCGTAGAGCGCGAGCGCGCTGTAGGAGAGTCGCCGGACCCGGTGCGCGGGCGGGCTCGGCACGGGCTCGAGCGCCGGCAGCGGAGGCGCCTCGGGCAGGAGCGTGGCCGACGAGCCGGGCTCGAACAGCGCGAGCTGACGCTCGGCGCCGTCTTCTGCCTCCTCCACAGTCGGAACCGCAACCTCGTCCACGTCTCGATGCCGGTCGAGGCGCAGCAGCACCCGCGCCCCCCCGCGCTCGAGCTCCACGGGCTCGTCCCCGCTCGCGCTCGCCAGCTCGTCGGCGATGTCGAGGCCCTCGAGCATCCAGCCGATCGGCGTCGAGGCGTCCTTCGGCCGCTCGGGGTCGATCGCGCCCGAGACGAGCAGACGGTCGATCGCGCGCGTCATCGCGACGTAGTAGAGGCGGCGGCGCTCGGCCTCGTCGGCGTCGCGTTCAGCCGCTCTCACCTCCTCGTAGTCGAACGCGCCGACCCGCTTGCCCGCAGGCGGGACGGCGACGCGAAAGGCCACTCGGCCGTCGGGCAGGGCGAGGAACTCGTCCGCCGACGGAGGGCGGCCCTCGCGTCCCGCGTCGGCCACGATCACGACCTTGAACTCGAGGCCCTTGGCCGCGTGGATGGTCAGCAGCCGCACGGCGTCCGCGCCCTCCTCCTCGGCGACGGCCTCGAGCTCCTTTCCCCCCAGGGCCTCCTGCTCGCGCACGAACCGGACGAAGCCCTCGATGTCGGGGCCCCGCAGCTCCTGATACGACCGCGCGAGCCTCGCCAGCTTCCGCATGTTCGCGTAGCGACGGCGCCCGTCCCAGCGCGCGAGCACCGCGAGGTCGTAGTCGTGCTGGGCGACGATCTCCTCGAGCAGACGCTCAAGCGAGAGGGTCGCGGCGAGTCCCGCCAGCCGGTCGTAGCGCTGCCGGAAGGCGCGGAAGAGTCGCTCGTCGCGCTGCGAGATGCCCGCGGGCGCCCCGCGCTCCAGCCCGGCGAAGAGAGGCCGGCGACCCGTCGCGCGGCGCAGGAGGACGAGCGCGTCGTTCGAGACCCCGACCAGAGGCGAGGCCAGCACGCTGACGAGCGCCTCGTCGTCGTAGCGGTTGTGCAGCAGCCGCAGGTACGCGAGCAGGTCGACCACCTGCTGCTGGCCGAAGTAGCCGCGCCCGGTCGCGCGATAGGTGGGCAGGCCGAGCTCGCGGAGCTCCTGCTCGTACCACTCGGCGTCGGTACCGGCCGCGAACAGGAGCACGATCTCGCCGGGCTGGGCCGCACCTGACTCCACGAGCCCGTGCACCCGCCTCGCGATGTGCCGCGCCTCCGCCCGCCGCCAGTGGACGCCCGTGTCGCGATAGCTCGCCTTGTCCGTGACGAGCAGCTCCACGGGCGGGCCGAAGACGGGGTCCGGGAAGCGCCCAGCCGCGGCGAGCGGACGGAAGTCGTCGCCGAAATCGCCGCCGAAGAGGTGGTTGACGACCGCGAGCACCTCGGGCCGCGAGCGGTAGTTCTGCAGCAGCGGCAGCACCTCGCCGGCCCGCTCGCGACGCTCGCGGAAGACCTGCACGTCGGCGTGGCGAAAGCCGTAGATCGACTGGAACTCGTCGCCGACGAAGAACACCTCCTCCCCCGCCAGCAGGTCGATCAGCCCGCACTGCAGGCGGTTCGTGTCCTGGAACTCGTCGACGGTGATCGCGGAGAAGCGCCAGCGCTCGCGGTCCCGGATGTCCGGGCGCTCGCGCAGGAGCGCGGCGGCGGCGAGCTGCAGGTCTTCGAAGTCGAGCGCCGACTCCCGGTCCTTGGCGGCGGCGTACTGCGCGGCAAAGCAGGCGAGCAGCTCCTGCAGCAGCGCGCGGTCGCGGGTCGCGAGGTCGTCCAGGGCGGCCAGCTCGACCGCGCGGCGAGCGTCCTCGTAGCCGGCGAAGCGCTCGCGCTGCCGGCCGCGGGCCGCGAAGCCGCCGAGGTCCAGCAGCACCTCGGTCGCCGGATCGCCCTGGAGCAGCTCGAGGCACCGCTCGACGTCTCCGCGGGCCGCCTCGGGCGCATCCTCGTCGGCGACGACGCAGCGCGCGGCCTCGCGAAGCGCCTCGACCGCCGGAGCAAGCGGCCGGGGGGTACCGACCGAGAGCTCGAGCTCCCGACCGGCGGAGCGGAGCGTCTCGTACACGCCGGTCAGCATCCGCCGCAGACCGCCGGCCCCGTAGGTCGCGAGGAGCGCGAGCCGGTCGGGCTCTCCGCCGGCGCAGAATTCCTCGAGCGCCCGCTCGAACGCCTCGGAGCGGACGACGCGGCCCTGGCTCTCGTCGAGCACGCCGAAGCGCGGGTCGAGGCCGGCGGCGAAGGGATACGCCTTCAGCAGGCGCAGGCAGAAGCCGTGGATGGTGGAGATCCAGGCGCCGTCGAGCTCGCGGGCGAGGTCGTCGCGACCGAGCTCGCGCAGGCGGAGGCGGATGCGCGCGCGCAGCTCGCCGGCGGCCCGCTCGGTGTAGGTGATGACGAGGATCGACTCGACGGGAAGGCTGCGGTCGCACACCGCCTGCACGAAGCGCTCGACGAGAACCGTGGTCTTGCCCGTACCGGCGCCCGCGGAGACGAACACGCGCCCGCGCGCCTCGATCGCGGCGCGTTGCTCGGCGTTCGGGGTGCGGGTCATTGCCGCGCCACCCTGCACATGGGGGCGAGCTGGCACCAGCTCGGGCACGGCGGCCCGTTCTTCGGATCGTGTCTGACGTCGCCTCTCCGGATGCGCTCGACGAAGCTCGACGCGTGCTCCTTCGCGCGCTCGATCTGCGCCCAGAACGCATCCTCCTCGAGGTAGTCGCGCTCGAAGAAGCCGGGCAGGCCCTCGTCCCGCGCCTCGGCGCGCAGGAGCCCGCGCGCGTGCCGCTCGCCGCCGAGCGCGCGGTAGACACCGCCGAGCGGCTCGATCCCGATCAGGTCGCGCAGGACGAGGATGTAGAGCGGGATCTGCAGCCGCAGCTCGGAATCGATCGCGACGGCGGAGTGCACCGTCTTGCCCGACTTGTAGTCCTGCACGATCCCGCGGGCGCTGAAGGGATCGACGTCGATGCGGTCGATCTTGCCGCTGACCGCGAAGGTGCCGAGCTCCAGCCCGCGCTGCAACTCGGGCGCGGAGCGGTCGGAGCCGAAGCCGACCTCGAACCGCCGCGGCACGAGGCCGAGCTCCGACGTCGCCTCGAGGCGAATGGACTGCTCGAGGTCGCGCCAGAGCCCCTGCTCGAGCTCGCGTCGCTGCAGCTCCGTCAGCTCGAGGCGAACGCCCGCGAGAGCCTCTTCGAGGCTCTCCCGCAGCAGGGCGAGCGCGTCGTCGAGCGCAGCCGGCTCGAGCCGGTCCCGACCCAGCCGCCTCGGCAGACCGGAGAAGAACTTGAACAGCGCGCTGTGCGCGATGGACCCGCGGAGCTTGGCGTCGACCTCCGCGTCGATCGTCTTCGGCGAGATCACCCGGTCGATCAGCCAGATCGACGAGCAGTCCGCAAACGCCTCGAGCTCGGTGACCGAGAAGCGCGCCTGCCGGCGCAGGTCCTCGAGGATGGCCGGGTGCGCGAGGCGCGTGGGCCGGTCGAACGCGGCGCGCGCGCGTTCCAGGCGGCGGCCCCAGCCGTTCGCCCGTGCGATCGCGGCCGCCTCGTCCCCCTCCCGCGGCACGAGGGCGGCCAGCGCTCGCAGTCGCTCGCGCTCGCTCGGCGCGTCCTCGAGCCCCCAGACGAGGCGGGAGAGCGGTCGGCGTCTCGTCCAGCGCTCGACCTCCTCCGCCGGAAAGAGCGAGCGCACCTCGTCCCAGAACGGGCTCGGCTCCCGCGGAGACCCGTCCTCCGTGGCGGCCTCGCGCACGAGGGTGAGCCGGCGGGTCGCGCGAGTGCACGCGGTGTAGAAGAGGTAGCGCTCGCGGGCGATGGGATCGTGGAGCGCGAGCCGACCGCGGCGCGAGCGCTGCTCGAGCTCGCGCCGGCCCTCCTCGTCGAGGAACGGCGAGGCTCGCCCGCGGCGCGGCAAGCTCCCCTCTTCCAGTCCGACGACGAAGAGCGCCTCGAACGAGCGCGTCCGCACGCGCCCGAGGTCGAGCACGGCGACGCGCCCGGGCTCTCCGGCGGGGCGCGCCCGCACGGTGGCGCGCTCGAGCGCGGCGACGACGTCCTCTCGCTCGAGCGCGCCGCCGAGCTCGCCCCAGCGCTGCAGCTCTTCGAGCAGTCCGGCAACCGTCTCGTGCGCGCGGAGGTCGAGCTCGGCCGCCTCCCCGGTCGGCGGAGCCTCCAGCCCGTAGGCGACCTGGATCATGCCGGCCGCGAGCGAGCGCACGGCGGCGACCGGGGAGGGAGCGGAGCGAACGGCCTCGAGGAACGGGATCGGCCCGCCGCGAAGCGCGAGCGTCTCCTGCTCGACCCGCTCGGGCGAGGAGATCGCACGCCCGCGCAGCCGTCCCTCCAGATAGTCCGCGTGGGAGCGCGCGAGGCCGGAGTACGGCGAGCGCAGGAACGTGAAGAGATCCCGGCGCAGGCCGCCGAGCCAGGCGAAGCGGAGCAGAGCGAGCAGGGCGTGGCCGTACGGCGTCCGGGCGAGCCGGCCGCGATCCTCGACCGCGAAGGGAACACCCAGCGTGACGAACGCCGTCTCGAGCGGCGCGCGGGCGCGCTCGAGGGACGGGCAGACGACGCCGATCGCCTCTCCGGGCACGCCCGAGCGGAGCAGTCTGAGAATCTCGTCGCCGACGAGCTCGAGCGTGCCGCGCGTGCCGCTGCCCTCCAGGAAACGGAGCTCGCCGGTCAGCGCCGGCGGGTTAGGGGCCTGCCCAAGAAGCCCCTCCGGGGCCTCGGCAGGCGTCTTCTCGGACAGGCCCTTAGCGGGAAGCCGCTCGGCGAAGAGCGAGCGCTCCAGGTAGGCGAGGCCCGGGCGGGCGACGTCGGCGAAGCGCGGCGGCAGCTCCTCGATGCTGCCGCCGGCGAGCTGCGTCAGGTCGGCGGCGGTGCGCTCGAGCGAGGCGAAGGCCGGGCGGGCAGGCTCGTACGGCAGCGAGACGGTGACCTCCGAGCGTCCCGCGAGCGCGTGCAACAGCGTCCACTGGGCGCCCGTCAGATCCTCGAAGCCGTAGGCGAGCACCGGCCGGCCGTCCCAGGCGGACAGCTCCGTCGCGACCCGCTCGGCGGCGGTGCGCCGCTCGAGCTCGCGATCCCAGAGCTCGAGCCGGTCGAGCTCCTCGCGGTACGCGAGATAGAGGGCGCGCAGGCCCCCGTCGAGCTCCTGCGGCTCCACGAGCGCCGACTGGAGCTCCGCCACGGCCGTGCCGAGAGCGTCGGCGAAGCCGGCGAAGCGAGCAGACGCCGCGAGACCGTCGAGCGCCTGCGTCGCGATCACGCGGCGGAGGATCAGCACGCGCTGCGCCTCGGTCGCGAGCGGCCTGTGCCCGCCGTCTCGCGCGATGCGCTCGAACAGGTCGTCGAAGGTCCCGATCGAGCCGCCGAGCAGTGCCGGCCGTCGGCGCAGGAGGTCTCGCTCGACCCGCTCGACGTCCGACCGGTTCGGCACGATCAGAAACGGCTCGCGCTCGAGCGAGTCTAGATACCGCTCGAGGAGCCGGGCGACCTTGCCCGCGTGAGCGGGCCCGACGAGGACGCTGAGGGGCACCCAGCCATCGTAGTTTCCGGGGTCGACGGCTCCCGGCGCGGAGGCCCGGGATCTGAGGAAAGAGCGCGAAAATCGAGGGCGGGCGAGCCCGCCCTCGAGGGCGCTACTCGGCTACCGGCAACGTCGCCGGCTAGCTCACGAGGCTACGGCCTTGGGCCGCCGCCCGCGCCGGGCCGCGGCGTGGCCGGGCATGTTCCCCGCGCAGCTGTCGCAGAGGTCCGCCTGCTTGGAGCCGCGGCGCGCGTCGGAGAAATTGACGCGCATCATCGCGCCCTTTCCCTCACCCACTTCTCCGCCACAATTGTCACACACGAGCACTGTCTTTCTGGCCAACGTATTCCTCCTGACAAAGAGATCGACATGGCGAGCTTAGCCGATAATGTCCAACAGAATCTACGCAGCAGCGCGGGCGCGGCGAATCCGCCAGGATCGGAGCAGGCTGAGCAGCGCCTGCTCCTCCTGGTCGAGGCCGACCTCGCGCGAAGAGACGACGCGCAGCCGGCGCGGTCGAAAGTCGTCGATCGTCCGCCCGTCCAGATACTGCTCGATCACGGCGGGGCTGACGTACGACGCGCGGCACACCGCGGGTGTATTGCCGAGCCGCTCCGCGACGGCGCGCATTACCGCGGCGATCTTGCGCTTTCCGTCCGCCTCCGACTCGGGCGGAGGTCGCTCGGCGAAGGCGATCGCCGCGCTGAGCGTCCCACCCCACGTCCTGAAATCCTTGACCGTGAACTCGGCGCCGAGATACGCCGCGACGTAGTCGTTCAACCGGCGTCCGGTCAGGTTCACGAGGTCGTCGTCGTAGCGATACCGGAAGAGGCGAGCGCCCGGAAGCGCGCGCAGCTCCCGGACGACCTCGGCCAGCTCGGCATCCACGAGCTGAGTGGACACCTGCACCCTGTGCTTGCCACGGAAGCTGAACGCGATCCTGCTCCCTCGCACCGCGACGTGACGCTTCGTCAGCGTCGTGATCCCGAAGGTGCGCGACTCGCGCGCATACCGCTCGGAGCCGACCCGAAACCAGCCGAGATTGATCAGCCGAACCGCGACGGCGCTGACCCGCTCTCGCTCGAGTCCCTCGAGCTCGATATGGCCGGCCATCGCCGCACGGAGGTCCGGCAGCGCCTCAGCGAAGCGTATGAGCTTGTCGTATTTCGCCTGCTCCTGTGCAGCCCTGAATTCCGGATGGTAGAGGTACTGACGGCGTCCGGCCGCGTCCACGCCCGTGGCCTGGAGCTTCACGCCCGGCCGTCCCGCGACCCAGACGTCCTTCCAGGCGGGCGGAATCACGAGCGACCGGATCCGCTCGAGCTTCTCGGGATCGGTGATGCGCTCGCCACGCGAATCCACGTACCGAAATCGCCCCGGCGATCCCTCCCGCCGCCAGCCTCCTCTTCGCGCCATGCGTCGTCTAGTCTCCACCTCGCATGCCGCGTAACCCCGGAGGGCAGTGAGCGACCTGCAGCGAGACACGATCATCGTCCTCGAGGGCGACGAGACCGGTCAGGAGCTGCTCGAGGAATCGCTCCGCGTGCTCGCGCAGGACGTGCTCCAGCTCCAGCTCCGATTTCCACGCTTCGACCTCTCGCTCGAGTCGCGGCGGAGCACGGAGAACCGGGTGGTGCACGAGGCCGCCGCCGCCGTCCGAGAAGCGGGCCTCGGTCTGAAGGCGGCGACCGTGACACCGGAGGGGCGAGGCGACGTGGGCTCTCCGAACCGGATTCTCCGGGAGGAGATCGGCGGCCGGGTCATCGTCCGCACCGGGCGCCGTATTCCCGGCGTCGTCCCCTTCGGGGGCGTGCACGCGCCGATCTCGATCGTTCGCATGGCCGTCGGCGACGCGTACGGGGCGAAGGAGTGGCGCGAGGGCGAGGGTGACGACGAGGTCGCGTTTCGCACCGAGCGGATCGAGCGGCGCATCTGCCGCGCGGTCGCCGAGTTCGCGTTCCGTCAGGCGGAGCGCACGGGCGCGAAGGTCTTCGGCGGGCCGAAGTACACCGTCAGCCCGACGTACGAGGGGATGCTGAAGGAGGAGATGGACGCCGCGGCGTCGCAGCACCCCCGAGTGCCGTACGAGCCGCAGCTGATCGACGCCACCTTTGCGCTCCGCGTCGCGTCCACCGGCGCGCCGCTCGTGATCCCCGCGCTCAACCGCGACGGCGACATCCTCTCCGACCTCGTGCTGCCCCTCTTCGGCTCGATCGCCGGGTCGGAGTCCCTGCTCGTGGCGTTCGACGAGGACTACGTGCCGCGTGCCGTGATGGCGGAGGCCGCGCATGGAACGGCCCCGTCGCTCCAGGGCAAGGACGTCGCAAACCCGATGGCGATGATCCTGGCGGGGGCGGCCCTGCTCGGCTACGCGGGCGAGGCCGCTCAACCGGCGTCGCGGGCGGTGCGCGAGGCGTGCCTGGAGGCGGTCGCAGACGGCGTGCGGACGCCGGATCTCGGCGGGCACGCCGGGACGCGCGAGTTCACGGACGAGGTGATCCGCCGGACGCGGGCGAAGCTCGACATCTGGGCGTCGCTCTAGCGGGGTTAGCGGGGTTCCGGGCGAGGCCCGGCAGGGCTCTACGGGGCATGTCACGACACGCGCAACTCGTGACGGTGCCAGGCACCGTCACGAGTCAAGGGGCGGTCCGTAACGAATGTGTGACGATTCGAGCGCGCCCTGGCCGGGCCCGTGGAGCCGGACTGCCGGCAGGCGCTCGAAACGTGTCCCGCCTGCCGGCCGGCACGGCTCGAACCTACGCGGCGCGCTCCTGCTCGTGGTCGTGCATGAGCTCGGACGGGATCTCGAAGGGGTCGTGCTTCTTGCCGTCACTCGAGATCGAGTCCTTGAACTCCCGCATGCCGCGACCGAGCGAGCGGCCCATCTCGGGCAGGCGCTTGGGGCCGAAGACGAGCAGCACGACGAGTCCGAGGAGCAGGATCTCCGGGAAACCGATGAATCCGGGCCTGGGGTCCTTTCCGTGGTGGGTCGGGCCGGGGCGGCCGCAGATCGCCCCGGCCCGACTCGGGAAGCGTTAGCCGACGATGAAGCCCGTGCTCTTGACGAGCGCGAGGATCTTGGCCTTCGAGAAGCCGTCCTCGAAAGCGGCGGGAGCCGGCGTCGTCGGAGGCGTCTTGCCGCCGCTGAAGCGGATGTCCCGGATCCAGGCGGCATGGCGCGCCTCGACCGGCAGGATGCGCCCCGCACCCATGAGGACCGGGGCCGCCTTGATGTTCGGCACCTGGCCGAGATACGCGTGCACGCCCGTGTCCTCGAGCACCTGCGCCGTCGCCTCGAACTTGCTCTGGTCGGCCGTCGTGCCCTTGAAGTCGAACTTGGGCTCGGTCACCGCCTTCGCGCCGAGGACGCCGCGCAGGAACTTCACGTGGGTCGTCTCGTGGTTCGCCACGACCTTCGCGAAGCGGAGCGTCTCGCCCTTCAGCTTGCCATTCCGAACCGCCTCGGAGTAGAAGGCGGACTCGAGGTACTCGAGCGTGAGCGCGAAGTTGAGGATGTCGATGTCGCTCTGCGGGATCGTCGCGCCCGCCGCCATCCCTGGAAGTGCGCCGAGAAACGCGCCTCCGCCGAGGATCGCGCCGGCTCCGAGCCCGGCCTTCTTGAGGAAGCCGCCGCGCGTGGCGCCGGCCCGCTCGGCCGTCTCGCGGATCGCTCCGTCGCGGTCGAGCGCTTCCAACGTGAGGAAGTCTGACATGTGAGTGTCCTTTCTCCGACCGCGCCTGGGCTGGTTTGGAAGATCGCGCGCCGTCGGTACCTCACATTCGCCGCGGCTCCTTCCGCGGTTCAGGCGATCCTCGGCCCGCGCGGCTAGGACGCCGCGGCCTGCGGCAGCGACGCGAGCTCCGCCGACCCCCACGCGGCGAGGAACGCGTCAGCCAGGCGCGGGTCGAACTGCGAGCCGGCGCAGCGCTCGACCTCCTCGAGCGCCCGTGCGGCGGGGAGCGGGCGTCGGTAAGGACGCGTCGAGGTCATCGCGTCGAAGGCGTCCGCCACGGAGAGCAGCCGCCCCTCCTCCGGTATCTCGGCGCCGGCCCGCCCGGAGGGGTAGCCCCCGCCGTCCCA
>JBBSIG010000007.1:0-21757 GCA_038232215.1 Gaiellales bacterium
CCGAGGAGGGCGTTCTCGCCGTGGACGATCTCCGGCATCGCGACGGCCATGTTGCGGTGCGCGACGAGGCACGAGCCCAGCGACCACGCGTGCAGGATGCGGGTGTGCCCGACGACGAAGTCGGGGTTCCAGTTGTTCGCGAGCAGGAAGACCTTGGCCGAGCGCAGCTCGACGTCGATGTCGTCGACGAAGCCCCGGTTGACGACGCGAGGGTGGTCGACCGCGCGTGCGGCAGGCGAGGCAAGGCGGCCGGCCCCGTAGAGGTGCACCGTGTAGTCGTCGCCGAGCCGGCGGTCGAGCTCGGGCAGGATCCGTCGCCCCAGGAACCAGAGGCCGAAGGTGTTGCCGGTCGCGTACTGGCCGCCCAGGTTGCCGACGATCCGGTTGTCGTCGCCGGGCTCCACGGCCGCCGCGCTCGACTCGAGCCTCGGCCACATGTTCTGGACGTAGAAGGCGTTCGGATGGCCGTGCGCGGCGTAGAACGCGGCGTTCGGCGCCGAGACGCAGCCGACCCAGGTCGCGCGGCCGGCGAGCTCGACGTTGACCTCCTGGAAGCGCTGGTAGGCGCTCCGCCAGAGCCTGAGCTTGGCCCGGTTCCGGAGCGTGGCCCGGGGGATGTCGAACAGCCCGGGGTGCTTCAGCCGCGCGGCCATCGAGTAGTAGTCGGGATTGCCGGCGTAGGCGAACACGGGCCGTTCCACCTCCGCGCAGGCACCGAAGGCGGCGCTGCACCAGAGGTGGAAGACGACGTCGGCGTCGGTGTTCTCGACGCGCCCGGCCGTCTCGTGGCGTAGCTCGTAGGAGGGGAGGAAGTCGCCAGGCTCGCGGGAGACGGCCTGACGGACGAGCTGTCGGGGGCTCGCGCCCACCGAGTCGGGGGAGGCGTGCAGCGCGGGCAGGAGCTCGACGCCGGCCGCCCGGGCCCACTCGAGGGCTCTCCCGCCCGCCTCCTCGAAGCCGGCCTCGGTCTCGGCGGCGAGGAGCGGCTGGAAGACGACCTCGTGCCCGAGCGCCCTGAACGCGGCGAGCGCCTCGCGTATGACGACGGTGGGGGCGCGCACCGAATGACCCGCGAGCGGCAGGTGCGCCGCGATGAAGAAGACGCGCAAGCGCGTCTTCTAGACGACGCGCGGCTCGGGCAGCGGCACGAGGAGGTCGCCCGTGAACCCGCGCTCGCGGAGCTTCGGCACGATCGCCTCGCCGATGTGCCACGAGAGCACGAGCGCGGTCGGCGGCTGCCGCTCGTAGAGCGTCGCCTCGTCGACGATCGGGATGTGCGTGCCCGGCGTGTAGCGGCCGATCTTGAGCGACCCGGTCAGCTCCACGATCGAGTCAACGAGGTCGGGCGTGACTCCCGTGAACGCGAGCAGCGTGCTCGCCCGACCGGGCGCCCCGATCCCGACGATCGGGCCCCGCTTGCGTGCGTCCACGAGCAGCTCGAGGAGCCGCCGCTTCGCCTCGACCACGCGTCCGGCGAAGCGCTCGAACGCGGCGCCGTCGTAGAGGCCCGCCCGCTCCTCGAGCTCGACCAGCTCCGTAACGCGCGGGCCCACGTCCCGGAGCCCGCGATCGGCCCAGACGCGAATCGAGCCGCCGTGCGTGGGCACCCGCTCGACGTCGAAGATCGAGAAGCCCGCGCGCTCGAAGATGCCGAGCAGCGGGCGCAGCGAGTAGAAGCGCAGGTGCTCGTGGTAGATCGTGTCGTACTGCAGCTCCTCGAGCAGGTTGAGCAGGTAGTGCGACTCCGAGACGAAGGCTCCCTCCTCGCCGATCAGACGCGCGACGCCGCGGAGCTCGGGGAAGAGGTTGTTGACGTGCGCGAACATGTTCGTGCCGGTGACGACCGCCGCCGGGCCGTGCTCGGCGACGATCCGCTCCGCCGTCTCCTCGTCGAAGAAGGCCTTCACGCTCGGCACGCCGTTCTCGACCGCGATGTCCGCGATGTCGGTGGGCTCGACGCCGAGCACGCGCACGCCGTGCTCGGCGAACCCCTGCAGAAGCGTCCCGTCGTTCGAGCCGAGGTCGACGGCCAGGTGGTCGGGGCCAAGGCGAAGCCGCTCCGTCACGTCTCGCGTGAGGTTGCGGAAGTGCTCCTTCAGGAGTCCGGTCATGGCCGTCCGGTACGGGTACTCGGGGAAGAACACGAGCTCGGGCGGCGCGGCGTAGTCGAGCTGGGCGAGCCCGCACGCCGTGCAGCGGCAGAAGACGAGCGGGAAGTGCGTCTCGGGCTCGCGCAGGAGCACGTCGGTGAGCAGCGAGTCGCAGGGGGCGTGGTGGCCCAGGTCGAGGACGCGCTCGAGCGCGTCCGCACCGCAGCCCTGACAGTGCGCGATCGGGCCGAGAACGACCTCGCTCGCGCGCTCGACCCCGGTGCTCATCGGGGCGCAGACTAGCTCGCCAGGCGGCGCACGTCGTCGAGCAGCCGCTGCGCGCGCAGGCCGTCGGCGAAGCTCGGGAGGTCGGGGTCGCCGGCGAGCAGCGCGGCCGCGTGCGTCGCGAGCGGCTCGATGCGCCCGTCCGCGGCGCGGGAGACCCGGAAGCGGGGCGGCGGCACCTCCAGCTCGACGTGGCCGCGGCGGAGCGTGAACGCCCGGACCGGATCGCGTCGGTCTGCGTTCTCGAGCACGAGGTCGCCGCTCCGTAGGCGATGGACGTGCTCCGGGGAGACGAGCGAGATCTCGAGGCGCCCCGTCGAGAGCTCGATCGAGACGGCGTCCTCAGCCCCCTCGACGCGGGCGCCGAGCACCTCGGTCGGGCCGCGCAGCCACTCGACGTAGTCGAGCGCGTGGACGCCGTATGCGGCGAGCGCTCCGCCCTGCAGGGGGTCGTCCTTCCAGCCCGGCGGGCCGGGCTGGAGGCGTGAGCCGACCCTCCACACCACCTCGAGCGGCTCGTCGCCGAGCAGCTCCTGGAAGCGGGAGAACGCGGGCAGCGCGCGGTAGGAGAAGTTGACCGCGGTCCGGGCGCCGGCCGCCGCGGCGACGAGGCGCTCGGCGTCGGCCACCGTCGTCGCGAGGGGCTTCTCGCAGAGGACGGTCTTCCCGGCGGCGAGCGCCGCGAGACCGATCTCGGCGTGGGTGGCCGGCGGTGTCGCCACGCTGACGATCTCGACCCGCGGGTCGCCGAGGAGCTCGCGCCAGTCGCGCCCGGCCACGCCGACGACCTCGACCCCGGGCACGAGTCGCCAGCCGGGCTCGTGGACGGCGAGCCCGAACCCGCGCCCGACGATCCCGACTCCGGCCATCGCGGGCAGTACTGTACGGCTCGTGGTCACGGCGATCCGGGAACGAGTCGACCGCGGACGCTGGCGGCTTCGGAACCGCGGCCGAAGCGTCTCCGCCGCCGACGTGGCACCCCCCGTGCGCGGCCTCGTCGAGCGCCTGCGCGAGGAGGGGGTTGTCGTCACCGACGCCCAGACCGCCTTCGGCGACGCGTCCGTCTTCGCCGCCGCTGCAGAGGAGGCTCGGCGCCTCTACGCGGAGCCGAGGCAGCGAGCGGACGCGGAGGAGGGGAGCAAGGCGACGTTCCTCACCAAGCTCGCGACGGGCTCGTTCGACGCCGCGCACCCGTTCGTCCGCGCCGCGCTGCACCCGAACGCCCTCTCGGTCGCGAACGGCTACCTGCGCCTGCGGAGCACGCTCCGCTCGCTCGACCTCTGGCTGACCGAGCCGACGCCCGGCCCGGCGATCCAGACGCAGCTCTGGCACCGCGACGCCGACGACCTGCTGAACGTGAAGATGTTCGTCTACTTCACCGACGTCCGCCGCGCGGCCGGCCCCCTCTGCTACGCGCCGCGCACGCATCCGCTCGGCGACCGGCGCCAGCTGCCCGAAGGAGACGAGCGGGCGCGCAGCACCGACGAGCAGCTCGCGCACGTCGTCCCGGAGCCCGAGTGGGTCCTCTGCGAAGGCAGCCCGGGGACCGTCGTGTTCGCGGACACGTGCGGCTACCACAAGCAGCTGAAGCCCGAGGGCGACGAGCGGCTACTCCTCGTCGCGCACTACGTCTCCGGGACGCCGCTCGTCCCGCGGGCGCTCGAGCTGAGCGGCGTCGAGGCCGGGAAGCTGACGGACGACCAGTACGTCGCGGTCTACGACCGCGAGCGCGCCTGACGCGCGAGCTCGGCGACGGCGTCCGCCCAGGCCTCGGGCGTGAAGCGGCTGGCGAGCTCCTGTGAGCGCCGGCCCGCGGAACGCCTCAGCGCCGGATCCCCGGCGAGGCGAAGCAGCGCGGCGGCGAGGGCGCCGTCGTCGCCCGCGGGCACGCGGAAGCCGTTGACACCGTCCTCGATCAGCTCGTGGGCGGCGCCCGCGGCGTCCGTCGCCACGAGCGCCAGGCCGGCGGTCGCAGCCTCGTTCAGCACCATGCCCCACTGCTCCGAGCGCGAGGGCAGGACGAAGACGTCCGCCTCGGCGTAGCGGCGCGCGACTCCGTCGCGGTCGAGCGGGCCCAGGAAGCGCACGCGCTCCGGAGCCAGCTCGCGCAGCCGGCGCTCCTCGGACCCGGCGCCGACGAGCACGAGCTCGCCGGGAACGCGCGCGAACGCGCGCAGCAGCACGTCGACGCCCTTCTCCGGGTCGAGCCGGCCGACGTAGAGGAAGCGGCACGCGCCGCCGCCCGTCCGCCGCTCCCGGGGGGCGAAGAGCGCCGCGTCGACGGCGTTCGGCGCGATCGCGATTCGCTCGTCGGGCACGCCGAGCGCCTGCAGGTACTCTGTGGAAGCGCGACCCGGTACGAAGAAGCCGGCGGCCGAGCGGACGAGCGCGCGCTTCGTAAGCTCCAGCGGGAGCGCGCCCGAGCGGGCGTCGCGGGCCGTCGACTCGACCCACGAGACGAGCGGGAGCCGCTGGGCGCGCGTGTAGGCGAGTGCCTGCACGAAGGCCGGTTGGTTCCAGCCGCCCACCGCGACGACGTCCGGGCGGAACCGCCGCAGCTCGCGCCAGACCCCGCGGCTCAGGACGATCCAGCGGCCGCCCCGCCGGAGCTCCGGGCCCCCGAGCGTCCTGTGGTCGAAGCGCCACTCCTCCCGGTGGAGCCGGTAGTGCGGGCGCCGCGGGTCGCGCTCGCGCAGGAAGAGCACGCGGAGCGTGAGGTCGTCCCGGGCCGCGAGCGCGTTGAAGAGCGGGATCCGGAACGGGGCCGGAATCTCGGTCAGGAGGGCGAGCCTCAGCGCCGGGACCGCCCTGGCCGCGGGGGTCGAGAACCAGGGTCTGACCCTGGTTGGGGCCTGAGAAGGACGTGGCCGGTGTGCCGAAAGTGGGTCAATTCGTCCTCAGCGCCTCAGCGTCGAGGCGACGAGTCGACGGACGACCCACGGCTCTCGCAGGAGGCCGCGGTCGAGACGGAGCGCCTGCAGCAGCGCCCCGCGCGAGCGCGCCTGATCGCCGAGCACGGCGTGGCTCCGTGCGAGCATGAGCTGGAAGTTGCGCCGCGCGAGCCGCGCGTCCGGAACGTCCGGGCGCGAGTCGAGCAGCGCGAGGTGCTTCTCCGCCGTCCGGATCTGGCCGGTTGTCAGCTCGTACGTCGTCATCTGCCCCGGGTGGTGGCGGTACAGGGCCACGGCGTCGCCCTCGAGGAAGACGATCCTCCACTCGAGCGCGAGCCGCAGAGAGAGGTCGTAGTCGTCGAGCAGGAGGCTCGTGTCGTAGAGCCCGACGTCGCGCGCGGCCTCCACGCGCAGGGTCAGCGCCGAGCTGAAGCAGCGGCAGTCGAACGCGTACCCCGCGTAGGTGACTCCCGCGCGATGCGCCGATGTGAAGAGCGCGTGGTGGCTCGCCGTCTCCTCCTGGAGCGGCTCGTCGGCCTCGCCGATCAGATCGACGTGACCGTGCACCATCCCCACCGTCTGGTCGCGCTCGAGCACCGGCACCTGGCGCTCGAGCTTCTGCGGCAGCCAGCGGTCGTCCGAGTCGAGAAAGGAGAGGTAGCGCCCGCGCGCCTCCCGAAGGGCGGTGTTGCGCGCGGCCGAGCGGCCCTGGTTCTCCTGCCGGACGAGGCGGATCCGGTCGCGGTAGGGGGCGAGCACCGCCTGCGTGTCGTCCGTCGAGCCGTCGTCGACGACGAGCACCTCGAGGTCCTCGAACGTTTGCGCGAAGATGCTCTCCAGCGCGCCGGGAAGGAAGCGCGCGCGGTTGTAGGTCGTGATCGCCGCCGTGACGACCGTCACCGGGCGACCTCGTCGTACACCTCGAGCACGCGGCGGGTCATCTCGTCCGCGGAGAAGCGCTCGGCCACGCGGCTACGGCCGGCCTCCCCCATCCGCGCGCGGAGCTCGGGCTCGGCGAGCAGACGCCCGATCGCCTCCGCGAGCCCGGCCGGGTCGCGCGGCGGCACCAGTAGCCCCGTCTCGCCGTCAGCCACCACCTCGGGCGTCCCGCCCACCGGGGTCGCGACTACGGGGCGGCCGTGCGTCATCGCCTCGAGCACGATCAGCGGGAGCCCCTCCGTCCACGAGGGCAGCACGAGCACGTCCAGCTCCTCGAGCAGCGAGCCGACGTCGTCTCTGAAGCCCGCGAAGACGACGCGGTCGCCGACGCCGAGGCGCTCGGCCTCCTGCCGGAGCCCAACCTCGAACGCGCCGCCCTGCTCGAGGTCCTTGCCGACGAGCAGGAGACGCACGCGCGGATCGAGGAGCGTGAGAGCCGCGATCAGCTCGCGCTGTCCCTTCACGGCGCAGAGGCGGGCGATCTCGCCGATCAGCGGCGCGCCGGGAGGGATGTCGAGCTCCGCGCGGAGGTCGCCGTTTCCCGCGGCCCCCGTGCTCGGGGGGCGGACGCCGGTGTAGATCACCTCGATGCGCTCGGCCGGGTAGCCCTGGCGTACGTAGGCGCGGCGCGTGTCCTCCGAGACGGCCACGAGGCGCGCGCAGCGACGGGCGGTCGCGTTGTCGAGCCGGCGGAGCACGGGCTCCGTGGGCGCCCGGAAGTGGTTCTCGATGTGGAGGTGCGCGATCACGGGAACCGGCGAGACGAGCCTGCTGAGGACGTTCGACGCTGCGAGGCCGTGCGTGTGCAGGAGGTCGGCGTCGCGGAGCAGGCTCCGCAGGCCCCGCGCGGCCCGCAGGTTGAACGTCCGGTTCAAGTCGGCGAAGCGAACTGGGAACCCCTCTCCGGCGAGCGCCTCCGAGAAGGGCCCCGGCCGCGGGGCCGCGAAGACGACGTCGTCGCCGCGCGTGCGCGCCGCCCGGGCGAGCTCGAGGGCGACGACCTGCCCGCCGGCCACCTCCCCGCCGATCACGAGCTGCACGATCTTCATCGGCAGACGGCGATCAGCTCGGTCGCGCGCTCCAGCGCGCCGGGCTCGATCACGATTCCGGTGCTCGCCACCTCTGCGGTGGGCGCCGTTCCGAGCAGCCGCGAGGCGGGGCGCAGGAATGTGAGCCGCCTGCGCAGCCCTAGCACGTCGAGCCGCTGGAGCAGCCGGTGCCGCGCGGTCTGCAGCCGGCGCTGCCCGTAGAGCTCGACGCTGCCGAAGAACCGGCGCAGGAGCCGCTCGAGGTCGGCGCTCGAGAGCTCGACCTCGTGGAACGGATTCGCGGGCGCCTCGGTGGTGGTCTCCACGCGCGGAGTCGAGAGGAGCAGCGCGCCGCCGGGTCGGAGCACCCGGCGCATCTCGCGCAGGAAGGCGTCCCGGTCCGGTAGATGCTCGATCGTCTCGAAGGAGCAGACGACGTCGAAGGAGGCGTCCGGAAAGTCCAGTGCGAGCAGGTCCCCCTCTACGAACTCGACGCCGGCGGCGGCGTAGCGGCGGCGGGCGTAGGCGATCGCCTCCGCGCTGCGGTCGACGCCGACCACGCGGGTCGCGGTCGAGGCCAGGAGCGCGCTGCCGTAGCCCGCGCCGCAGCCCGCGTCGAGCACCTCCCGGCCCGCGCAGAGCGGCAGCGCGAACTCGTAGCGCTTGCTGTGCAGCGCGACGATTCCGGGCTCGGTCTCGTCCGGGATGATCCGCTCAGGATGGCCGATAGCGCTCAGTATCCTTGCAGCCGCAGTGCCCGCCGCCCTTCGCCGCCCGTCGCTCGAGCGCGCTGTTCAGGCGGCCGTCGTGGCCACGATCCTGAGTGCGGTGCTCGCGGCAGGCGCGATCGTCTCGTGGCTCGACGAGGCGCGCAAGCTGCGCTGGGTCGCCCTCTTCGCGCTCGCCGCCCTCGCGCTCGCGTGGGCGCTCCGGCGGCGTGAGGCTCGAGGGCATCCGCCGCTGCTCGTGTACGCCGCCGCCGGCTCCTTCCTCGCGCTCGCGCTCGTCTCGGCGAGCTGGTCGGCGGCGCCGCGCACCTCCGCCGGCCGCGCGCTGGCGTTCTCGACGCTCCTCGTCGCCTGTGGCGCGCTCGCCTATGCGGCCGCCGGGCGGCCCGAGGCGATCCGGCGCATGCTCGACGCGGTGCTCGCGGCCACCGGGATCGTCGCCGTCGGCGGCCTGCTCGTGCTCGCGTTCGCCCACGACCGGGCCGTGGCGCCCGGCTCGACGCTCGAGCCGGCGCGCTACCAGGGCCTGGGCGGCGGCCCCGACACGGCCGTGATGGTGATGGCGGTCGGTCTGCCGCTCGCCGCGCACGCCCTGCGGGAAGCGCGCGCGCTGCCGGGCCGCGTGCTGGCGGCCGCGCTGCTCGCGCTCCTGGTCGGCTCGATCGTCGCAGCCCAGTCGCGCGGCTCCCTGCTCGCCGGCTTCGGCGGCCTGCTCGCCTATGCCGTCCTCGGCGTCTCCGGGCCGCGGCGAAAGACGGTGGCCGCCGCCGCCGTGCTCGCGCTGTTCGCCGTTTGCCTGGCACTCACCCGCCTGCCGGAGCCGCTCGAGCGGCCACCGACCGTGAGCACGACCGCGCAGCCCTCGGCCCCCTCGGCGGCCAGGGCGGGTTACCTCGACGCCAATCTCTACCTCCGGCTGCAGGACGACGTCGGCCACGCTCCCTTCGGGACCGCCTCCGCCCCCGTCCACCGCACGATCTTCGGCACCAGCGGACGCGCCGAGGCCTGGCAGGGCGCCGTCGACCTCGGCGAGGAGCGCCCCGCGCTCGGCTTTGGCTTCGGGACGGAAGGACTCGTCTTCGTCGACCGCTGGGTGAACTTCGACTCGAACCTGCCGGAGAACGCCTACCTCGGCCTCTTCCTGCAGCTCGGGCTCGTGGGCGTCGGGCTCTTCCTGGCGCTCGTCGGCCTGCTCGCGGCCGCGGCGATCCGGGGTGCGCGACGGCTCCGGGGCCCGGACGCCCGGCTCGTCGCCGCGTGCGGAGCAGGGCTCGTCGTCGGCCTGCTGCTCGCCCTCACGCAGTCCTACATCGTCTCCCCGGGCTCCAACGCGACGGCCGCCGTCTGGATCTGCGCCTCTCTGCTGGCGGCCGCCCCGGCGGGCCGGGGCACGCGGCCCACCCGTGACTGAGAAGCCGAGGCCGCGTCTGCTCGTCCTGAACCAGTACTACTGGCCGGGCGTCGAGGCGACGGCGCACCTGCTGTCCGAGCTCTGCGCCGCCCTCGCCGACGAGTTCGAGGTCACCGTGGTGACGGGCGCGCTGCGGGAGGCGGCGGACGAGCCGAGCCCCGCTCTCCGCGACGGCGTCCGGATCGTGCGCGTGCGCTCGACGGCCTTCGACCGCCGGCGCCTGGCCCTGCGGGCGGTCAACTACCTCACCTACCTGTCGCAGTCGCTCGTCGCGGGCCTCCGGGCCGAGCCGCCGGACGTCGTCCTCAGCATGACCGACCCGCCCGTGATCGCGGACGTGGCGCTCGTCGTCGCCCGGCGCTTCCGCGTCCCGCTCGTCGTCGTCAGCCAGGACGTCTTCCCGGAGGTGGCGGTGGAGCTGAAGCGGCTCGACAACCCCGCTCTGATCGGCCTGCTGCGGCTCGCGATCCGCTTCTACCTCGAGCGCGCAGAGCGCGTGGTGGCGATCGGCGAGACGATGAGGAGACGACTCGAGGAGAAGGGCGCGGACCGCGAGCGCCTGACCGTGATCCCGAACTGGGTCGACACCGCCGCGCTGTCCCCCCGCCCACGGGACAACGTCTGGCCGCGCAAGCACGGGCTCACCGGCCACTTCGTGGTCATGCACTCCGGCAACGTCGGGCACGCGCAGAACCTCGACGCGCTCGTCCGCTCCGCCACCTTCCTGCGCGACCTCGAGAACCTCCGCATCGTGATCATCGGCGGAGGCGCGCGGCACGCCGAGCTCGTCGCGCTCGCGGAGCTCCTCGAGGTCGACCAGGTCCGGTTCATGCCCTACCAGCCCCGGGACGCCCTGCCGAGCTCGCTCTCGGCCGCGGACGTGCACGTCGTCGGCCTCGCCCGCGGCCTCTCGGGCTACGTCGTGCCGAGTCGGCTGTACGGCATCCTCGCCGTCGGCCGCCCCGTGATCGTGGCGGCGGACGCCGACAGCGAGACGGCGCAGGTCGTGGAGCGCGTCGGCTGCGGCGTCGTCGTCCCCCCGGGCCGCCCGGAGCTCCTCGCGGAGCAGCTCCGCCGGGCCCACGACGGCGAGCTCGAGCTCGAGGAGATGGGGCGGCGCGGCCGCGACTACGTTGTCGCCGAGGCCGATCGCAGCGTGGCGGTCGGCCGCTACCGGACCCTGCTCCGGGAGCTTGCGGCGGCGGGCCCGCGGTGAGCCGACGCGCGCTCGTCGCCGCGCTGGCCGCGCTCGTCCTGCTGCTCGCCCTCATCCCGGTCGGTCGCTGGGAACGAGGCCGACGCGCCGAGGAGCAGGTGCGGGGAATGCGAAGCGTGCTCGCGGCCGTCGGCCCCCTCGACCAGCCGTCGCTCGACGCCTTCCGCTACCTGTTCAACTTCCAGTGCCTCATCTACAAACGGGGTCTGAACCCGTTCGCGCTCGAGCTCTGCGTCGACTTCCAGGGCCGCCTCGTCGAGGCGATCGACCGCCGCTCCGGCGACCCGAGGATCTGGAGTCTCCGGGACGATCCCACCCGCTCCACGATCCGGCTCGACCGACGCGAGGTGGAGCGGCTGCTCCGGAGAGTGTGCAAGACCTGCTGAGGGACCCGAGGCTCCGCGCCCAGCTCGAGGGCGGGATCCAGTTTCTGGTGGCGGCGTTCGTCTTCACGGTGGCGCTCGCCTCCAGCCAGCTCGACTACGTCAACATCCCGATCGCGCGCCCGGCACGCTGGGCGGTGCTCGCCGAGCTGGCCGCGTTCGCGCTCGCGTACGCCCTCACGCGTCCGCGTCGCCGCACCCGGGTCGACGCCTGTGCCGTCTGCGCCGCGGCGCTCGTCGCCGCGGCGTTCGTATCCGTGGCCTGGTCGTCGGACCCGCGGCTGACGGCGGGCCGCTCCGTGACGCTGCTCGCGCTCTTCGCGACCACGGCGGCGATCGGGTACGGAGCGGCCGGCAGCGCGGCCGCCGTCGGGCGCGTGCTGCTCGGGGTGCTCGTGGGCGTGACCGCCGTCGCGGTGGCGGGGATCCTCGTCTACGTCTTCAACTCGGGCCGCGCGATCGTGCCCGCGACGACGCAATCGCCGGTGCGCTACACGGGCCTCGGCGGCAACCCGAACTCGGCCGCGATGCTGATGGCGATCGGCATCCCGCTCGCGCTCTGGGCGCTCTTCGAGACGCGCTCCCGCGTCGGACGCGCGCTGCTCGTGGGCGTCCTGCTGCTGCTCGACGGCTCGCTCGTCGCCTCAGGCTCGCGGGGCCCTCTCGTCGCCTGCTTCGTGGGAGTGCTCGTCTACATGACGGCCTCGGGCCGCGGCCGCAGGTGGAAGCTCGCCGCGGCCGCCGTGGCCGCCGCGATCCTCCTCGTCGACACCGCCGTCACGCAGCTCCCGCAGCCGGCCGACCAGAACCCCGTGCTGACGAAGCGTTTCCGCACCGGCGCCGTGCCGCGCGGCCCGCGCGACGCCGAGTTCCTGCTCCCGCTCGAGAGCGAGGTCGGCTACCCGCGTCCCGGCTCGACGCCGTTCCACCGCACGCTGCTGAACTCGAGCGGGCGGGTGCCGGCGTGGCGCGGCGCCCTCGAGCAGGTGGAGGAGCGGCCGCTCCTCGGCTACGGCTTCGGCACCGAGGAGCGTGTCTTCGTCGACCGCTACTACCTCTTCCTGTCGTCGCTCGTCGAGAACTCCTATCTCGGGACGCTGCTCCAGCTCGGGGTCGTCGGCCTGATCCTGCTGCTCGCGCTGCTCGCGCTCGTGCTCGTCCGCGGCGTGCACGACCTGCTGCGGCTGCGCGGAGACCGCCGGCACGCCGCTGCCGCGTGTGCGGCCGTGTTCGCGTGCGGAGTCGTGGTCGCGGCGACGCAGTCGTTCGCCACCTCGGTCGGCAGCACCCTTACCGTGGCCTTCTGGCTGTGCGGCTTCCTGCTCGCAGGCGCGACGTCGAGATAGCGGTCTGCCCGAGCTCGGCGAGCGCGAACGCCGCGAAGGCGAGGTAGAGGCCCCGGAGCGGCATCGCGAAGCGCGCCTCGACGTGATGGATCCCGAGCACGAGCGTGTACGCGACCAGGAACAGCGCGACCGCCGCGGCCGGCCCGCGGCGCACGAGCGCGAGCGCGATCCCGCCGAGCGCGAGCGCGAGCGTGATCCAGTCGATCGCCTGGAGCACCGCCAGCGCCGCGCCCGACGGCTGGAACCAGTCCTGGTGCGCGGCCCAGAGGAAGCTCATCCGGTACAGCGTCTCCCAGGCCACCCGAGCGGGCTCGTGCCGTAGCCGCTCGCCGTAGCGGGACCACGCGAGCTCACGCAGACGAGCGTCCGAGCGGGCGAGATAGCGTCCGTGGGCGCGCGGGTCGCGCAGGAGCGCCGCATTGGAGGGAGCGGAGCGGTGGAGAGAGCGGAGCGCGGCGGCGAACGCCGGGCTCTCCTGCACCTCGGAGGCCGCTCGGCCGTGGCCCTCTCCCTCGGCGGCCAGCAGCAGGTTGAAGCCCTCGCCCCAGTCGGCGAGCACGGCCCGGCCGGTCACGTGTCTCGTCCACCCGAGCCAGGGGACGAGCAGCAGCGCCGCGCACACGAGCGCCGCCACCCCGCCGAGCGCCCGTCGCGAGCGAAGGGCCGCCGCGAGCGCCACGAGCGGGACGGCGAGCACGAAGACGGGCCGGACGAGGGTCAGCGCCGCGGCGAGCGCGCCCGTTCCGCTCCACCAGGCGAGCGAGCGTTCCTGCCACGCCCGCGTGTAGGCGTACGTGCAGGCGAGCACGACGGTCCCCGTCAGCACCTCCGTGAGGACGAGCGCGACGTAGTGCTTCGAGTAGGGGTCGAGCGCGTAGAGACCGGCGGCGAGCAGAGCGACGCCCTCGTTCCACCAGCGGCGCACGACGAGGGCGAGCAGGTAGACGCCGGCGCCGAAGAGGAGCGCCTGGGCCAGGAGCGCCGCCGCCCGTGAGAGGCCGGGCTCGCCGCCTCCGACCGCGGCCAGCAGGAGCGGATAGCCCGGCGTGCGAAACGCCTGCCGCTCGGGAGCGTTCCAGACCGGGGAGCGGGGGAAGCGGAGCCCGGTGAGGTCGAAGAATCCGATCGGGTACGTGAAGTAGAAGCCGGCGCGGAGCGGCGTCGTGTAGCTCCCGTGCTCGAGCGCCGAGGCCGTCGCGATGTACGTGCTGCTGTCCGTGCCGACGTTGCTCTGGACGAGCGGAACGTAGACGAGTCCGTGCAGCGCGCCGACCAGCGCGAGCACGAGCGCGGTGCGCCGGAACGAGCGCCGGCTCCAACGTCGCAGCCGCAAACCGTCGCGGACTCTAACCTTGCCCGCGTGGCGCAGACCGCTGCACGCCTGCGAGCGACCGATCCGCACGTCGTGCTCGCGACCGGCGGCGCCGTCGTCGTGGCGCTCGAGTGGGGGTACCGGACGCACACCTCGGACGTCTGGCTGCTGCTCGAGGCGGCGGTCGCGCTCGCCGCGCTCCTGCACGCCTGGCGCGAGCAGCAGCGATTGCGCTGGGCGCCCGTCCTCGCGCTCGCGCTCGTCTTCAACGTGGCGTGGGTCGCGCTCCACCTCGGGCTGGACGTGCGGGGGGACGTCGACTCGCGCGGGCTCTACCGGCGCCAGGGAGAGGCCCTTCTCGACGGCCGCTACCCGCGCTCGGAGTACCCGGTCGGCGCGGTGCTGCTGTTCGCGCTCGAGGCCTGGCTCGGCGGCGGGGCGACGCGCACCGCCAACGCCCTGCTCATGATCCCGTTCCAGGTGCTGACCGTGGCCGGGGTCTGGGCGACCCGGACCCGGTACAGCGCCTGGCTGGCCGCGGTCGTCGCCTTCTGGCCGCTGAACGCGTTCTACTGGGAGTTCAAGTTCGACCTCGTCCCGACCGCCCTCCTCGTCGTCGGCCTCGCGCTCGCGCTGCGCGAGCGCTGGACCCTCTCCGGGCTCGCACTCGGGCTCGGCGCCGCCGTCAAGTGGACGCCGGGGCTCGCGGCGCTCGCGCTCCTCGTGTGGCTGGCAGCTGCGGGCCGCAGGCGCGCGGCGGGCTCGCACGCGCTCGCCTTCGCCGCCGCGGTGCTGATCGTCCACGTGCCGTTCTTGCTCTGGAGCCCGAGCGAGGTCTGGGCGGCGTACTCCCGCCAGGGTGGCCGGACGATCACGCCGGAGTCGCTGTGGTACCTGCCGCTGCACCCGCTCGGGCTCGCCGAGCTGCGGACGCACATCTCCTTCTCGGCCGGGGCGCCGCGCTGGGCGGACGTCGCCGCGACGGCGATCCAGGCGCTGCTCGTCGTCGCCGTGCTCGCGGCCTCCGCGCGGGCGCGCTCGAGCCTCCGCGCGGGAGTCGCCGTCGCGGCGATGGCGCCGGTCGTCTTCCTGCTCACGAATCGCATCTTCAGTGCCCAGTTCATCGTGCTCCTGCTCGCCGCCTGGGCCTTCGCGGGAGCGCTCGTCGTGGGCAGCGCGCGCCAGCAGCTGGCCGTGGGGCTCGCCGGCATCGGGGCGAGCCTCGGCAACGCGTTCGTCTACCCGTTCGCGCTCCCCCACTACGTCGTTACCTGGCAGCTCGCCTCGCTGACCCTCTTCGCTCTCGCGCTCACCGCCACCGGCTTCGTCCTCCGGCGCGCCCGGCTCGCGTGAGACGCTTCTGGCCGGCGCTCGCCGCCGGGGCATTGCTGGGAGGAATCGCGCTCCGCGTCTGGGTGCTCTCCTCGTCCCTCGGCGCGCTGGAGTCGGACGAGGCGATCACGGGCCTGATGGCGCGGCGCGCCCTGCACGGCGACCTGACGCTCGTCTACTGGCTCAGCAACTACGGCGGCACCCAGGAGTCGCTCCTCACGGCCGGAGTCTTCGCCGTGACGGGCTCGAGCACCCTCGTGCTGAAGCTCGTGCCGCTCGCGCTCTTCGCCGTCGCGACGGCGCTCGTCTGGCGGGTGGGGCGGCGCACGGTCGGAGAGCCCGCCGCGCGCGCGGCTGCGCTCCTCTACTGGATCTGGCCCGCCTACCTCGTGTGGTGGACCGTGAAAGCGCGCGCCTACTACGCCTTTGGAACCGTGTGCGGCCTCGCCGTCCTCCTCCTCGCTCTTCGTCTGCGGGAGCGCGACTCGCGGCTCGACGCCGCCGGGCTCGGGCTCGCCCTCGGGCTCGGCTGGTGGGCGACGCCCGAGGTGCTGATCTACGCGCTGCCGGCGGTCGCCTGGCTGGCGTGGAGGCGGCCGGCCGCCCTCCGACTCGCGTGGATCGCCGCGCCGGCAGCGGTGCTCGGCGCGCTGCCGTGGCTCGCCTGGAACGCGCGGAACGGCTGGCTCTCGCTCCACCTCGGGGCGGTCGCGGGGGAAGGCAGCACCTACGGCGGCCGGCTGGTCGACCTCTTCCGCATCGTGCTGCCGACCTGGCTCGGGCTGCGCGTGCCGTTCTCGCTCCACTGGCTGCTCGGCCCGGTCGTCGGCTCTGCACTGCTCGCGCTCGCGCTGGCCGGCTTCGTGCTCCTGGTACTCCGCCGTTCGAGCGGCCTGGAGCCGCTGCTCCTCGTGGCCGGCGCCTTCCCGTTCCTCTACGCGGCCTCGTCGTTCGCCTACTACGTCGACGAGCCGCGCTACCTCGTCCTCTTCGGGCCCGGACCTGCGCTGTTGCTCGGCCGGATGCTCGCGCGACCCCCGGTGGCCGCGGCTGGCCTCGTCGCCGCGCTCGCCCTCTCGGTCGTGGGTCTGGCGCGGATGCAGCGGGACGGCCTGTACGAGCCGCGCGCGCCGGACGTGCGGGTTCCCGCCGACATCTCGCCGCTTCTCACCACGCTGGAGCGCGAGCGCATCGACCGGGTGCTTGCCAACTACTGGCTCGCCTACCGCATCTCGTTCGAGAGCCGGGAGCGGATCCTCGCGACCTCGACAGGATTCGTTCGCGACCAAGTGGCCGACCGGATCGTCCGCTCGAGTCCCTCCCCGGCGCGAGTCTTCCTTGCGGGGTCAGTCGCCGAGCGGAGAGCGAGGGCGGGTCTGCGCGGCTACCGGCGGATCGCCTCGGGCAGCTTCGTCGTCTACGCGCCTCGGGCGAGCTGACCTGCGGCGCCGCGCTCCTATACTCGCGGCCGTTGACGTCCGGACCCGAGCTCTCGGCGATCGTGCTCTGCTACCGGGCCGGGGAGAGCATCGGGCGCGTGATCGAGCCGCTCCACGAGCTCCTCGAGGACTCTGGCATCGCGTACGAGCTGGTGCTCGTCGCAAACTTCTGGCCGGACGAGGACGACAGCACCCCGGCGATCGTCGAGCGCTTCTCGCGCGAGCGGCGGAACGCGCGCGTCGTCGCCCAGCCGAAGGGCGGCGGCATGGGCTGGGACATGCGGAGCGGGCTCGACGCCGCTCGCGGCGCCTACCTCGTCGTCATGGACGGCGATGCTCAGAATCCCGTCGAGGACGCGCTCCGCCTGTACCGCACGATGCTCGAGACCGGCGCCGACGTCACGAAGGGCAGGCGAGTCAGCCGCGGGGACGGGCTCTACCGGCGCGTGGTCTCGTTCGTCTTCAACGTGCTCTTCCGCGCGCTCTTCGAGACTCGCGGGCTGTGGGACGTGAACGGCAAGCCGAAGGGACTGACCCGTGCGGCCTACACGGGGATGCAGCTTCGCTCGGACGACTGGTTCATCGACGCGGAGATCGTCCTGGCCGCCAGGCGGCTCGGGCTGCGCGTCGTCGAGGTG
Organism: Gaiellales bacterium; assembly: GCA_038232215.1. Classification (GTDB taxonomy): domain Bacteria; phylum Actinomycetota; class Thermoleophilia; order Gaiellales; family Gaiellaceae; genus JBBSIG01. The sequence goes on from JBBSIG010000007.1 coordinate 17,039, forward strand.
CCCGTCGTCTTCCGTCGCAATGACGAGCGGGCGTCGTTCGTGCGCGCGTCCGCGATCGGCGAGTTCGCCGTCAACATGGCGCGTCAGCGTCTTCGCGGGCGCTCGTGAGCGAGGCGCCGCTCGTGCTTCTCACCGGGGGCGCGGGCGGGCTCGGAGGCCGGCTCGTGGGGGTGCTGCGCGGTCGGGGCTGGCGCGTGCGCGCGCTCGTTCACCGGCGCCCCGTGAGCGGTGCGGACGAGCTCGCCCGCGGGGCGCTCGAGGACGCGGTCGCGCTCGAGCGCGCCGCCGAGGGCGTCGACGCCGTCCTGCACCTCGCCGCCGTGACGCACGCACGCTCGCCCTCCGCCTACGTGCGCGTGAACGTGACCGGCACCGGGAACCTCCTCGACGCCGCCCGGCTCGCCGGCGCCGGCCGTTTCGTGCACGTCAGCACCCGGGCGATCTCCGAGCGCGGCGGCGCGTACCGCGGCTCGAAGCTGCTCGCCGAGGAGGCCGTCCGCAGCTCCGGACTCGAGCGCGTGATCGTGCGGCTACCCGAGGTGCTCGGTGCGGGCGGCTCGGAGGGCGTCGACCGCATCGTCGAGCTCGCCCGGCGCGGCGCCCGCCTGCCGGTCGTCGGCGCCGGCTCGGAGGAGCTCTGCCCCGCACACGTCGACGACGTCCTGCCGGCGCTTGCGACAGCGCTCACCGCCCCTGCGGCAGCGGGTCGCACGTACACGCTCGCCGGGGACTGTGTGACGGTCCGGGCGTTCGCGGAGGCGTGCGCGGACGTCTTCCGCTCGCCGAGCCGCCCGTTTACCGTCCCGGTGTCGCTCGTTCGTGCGCTCGGTGTCCTCGCCCGGGTGGCGCCCTTGCCGCTCTACCCCGATCAACTCACCCGTCTGCGCGCGCCGAAGCCGGGACTCTCGCCCGAGGCGACGCAGGAGCTCGACTTCCGGCCGCGCTCCCTCGGCGACGCGCTTCGCGCGCTCGCCGGCTGCTGAGAGGGCCGGACGGTCCGCGAGGATGCGGCCGTGCGGGCACGAGCACTCGCGCTTCTAGGTCTGGCGGTCTCCGCTGCGTTCGCCTACCTCGCGGTCCGGAACGTCCGGTGGCACGAGGTGGTGCGCGCGCTGCAGGAGAGCAACGGCTGGTGGCTCGCGCCCGCGCTCGCGGTTCTCGTACTCACGATCCCTCTTCGAGGGCTGCGCTGGCGCTTTCTCTTCGCGGCCGAGACCCGGCCGCCGCTCGGGTCGGTCACCGGGGCGCTCGTGATCGGCCTCTTCTTCAACACGGTGCTGCCAGCGCGCGCAGGCGAGCTCGCGCGGCTCGTCGCCCTCGGCCGGCGCGCCGGCACGCCGCTCGCCGAGTCGGCGGCCACGGTGGTTGTCGAGCGGGCCTTCGACGTCCTCTGCCTGCTCGTGCTCCTCTTCGCCACGCTCGCGTGGCTTCCGCCCGTGGGCTGGCTCACCCCGGCGGTCGCGCTCGCAGCCGTCCTCGGCGGAGCGCTGCTCACGACGGCCGCCGTCCTCGCAGCCTACGGCGACCGTCCGCTGCGCTCGTTGCTGCGACCGCTCGGCCGCCTGCCCCTGCTCTCGCGCGAGGGGATGGAGGGCGCCGGCGCCGGGCTCGCGCGTGGCCTCGCCGGGATCCGCCGGCCGCGGCTCCTCGCGGCCGCGACGCTCCTCACGACGCTCTCGTGGCTCCTGACCGGGCTGTCCTTCTGGTTCGTGATGCTCGCGTTCGGCCTCGGCCTCTCGCCCGTCGCCGGCCTCTTCGTCGTGATCGCGGCCGGGCTCGCGCAGATCCTGCCGTCGTCGCCCGGAGCGGTGGGCGTGTTCGAGGCGGCCGTCCTCGTGGCGCTCCGCGCGTACGGCGTGTCGGACTCGCGCGCGCTCTCCTACGCGCTCGTCCTGCACGCGCTCAACATCGTGCCCTACGTCGCCGCCGGCTACGCCGTCATCCACCGGTGGGGCTCGTGGCCGCGGCAGCTCGCGGGGGTCGCCTCGAAATGAGCTCTTACAGGTGGAGCAGCCGCGTGAGCTCGGGCGAGAGCCGCCCGCGCGGGACGCCGCGCTCGAGCACTGCGGTACCGCTCTTCGAGCAGCGGACGCCGTACCCGCGGCCGAGGGAGCGCCGGACGAGCGCGGCGATGTCCGCGTTCGAGAAGGGGTACGTCCACGTGTAGGCGTCGAGCGCGTAGAAGCGGGCCCGAGGCACGGGGCGGTCGTCGAGCACCCAGATGCGCCGGCGCTGCGAGAGGTGTGGCACGAGCGCGCTCGTCGCCGCCACGGAGGAGCCAGACGGAATGGTGCGCAGGCACGACCGGATCTCGGCGGCGTGCGCGGCCGACGTGTAGCGGCCGAGCTCGTCGAGAGGCCGCAGCCGCGCGAAGCTGAAGGCGAGCCCGGCGACGAGCGCACCGGCGGCCAGCACTACGGGGATCGCGATACGGGTCCGGCCGGCGAAGAGCCGAGCCACGCATGCCGTCGTGTCGATCGCGGCGAACGCGAGCATCGGGGCTACGACGAGCGAGTAGTGGAAGCCCTGCGCCCAGTACTCCGGCCTGTCGGCGAGGAAGCGCTCCCCGAGCGTCGGCAACATCACGATCAGGAGCGGCGAGACGAGCGGCAGCAGCAGCCAGGCGGCGAAGAGATCGAAGAGCGCCACCTGCTTTGCGTGTGGGGTGATGAAGAGCCTGATCGTTCCGAGCGGATGCTCGACGAGGTGCAGGAGCGCGCTGCCGGGGCCGGCCCCGAGCGCGGGGTAGAACCAGTGCGCGTAGGGAGCACCCGTGGCCCAGGGCAGAATCGCCTTCAACACGATCGCGAACCAGGCGACCGAGACGGCTACGACCGAGAGCCCGAGGCGTGAGCGGCGCTGGACGACGAGCGCGTAGACACCGAGTGCCGCGAACGTCAGCGCGAGGTTTTCTTTCGTCACGAGGCCGAGTACGACCGTCGCCCACAGGAGCCGGGTGCGGTGGGTCAGAAGCGCGTACAGCGAGAGCGAGACGATCGGCGCGGCGAGCGCGACTTCATGGAAGTCGTAGAGGTTCCCGCCGAGGACGCCCCAGAAGACGAGGTAGGCGAGTTGGAAGAGCAGCGCCGCCATGGCTCCGAGCCGCTCCCGCGCCCACAGGTAGATCGGCAGGCTGGCGAGTGCGAGCAGGACTCCTTGCGCGACGAGGATCCCGCGCGCGTCCTGCCAGACCCAGTCCACCGGCGCGAGGAGGACGAGGATCGGCTGGAAGTGGTTGCCGAGCGCGTTCGGCGTCCGCAGCACGGTGTTGTCGAGCGTCGGCTGAAGACGGCTGTAGGCCCAGATCGACTGGTCGTAGATGCCGAGGTCGTAGGCGTTCGCGCCGAAGCGGTCGTACCGGAAGATGCTTGCGGCGGCGAGGCCGGCGGCACCGGTCGCGGTGAGGAGGACCGACACGAGCGCGGGCAGCGAGCGAGATGCGAACCATCTCATGCGGAGGACTTCGACCAGGGGCGCCCTCCGGCCGCCAGGCAGGCTCAGAGGTCGTGTGCTCATCGAGCGATCGTAGTAACAGGCGAGGTCTGCAGCGGTGCGCCTCCGTGCCTCCGGGGGCTCGGATACCATCGGCGAGCCTTGGAGCGGCATGGATCCGGCCGTGGCTAGCCCGAGGCTCGCCGGCGAGTCGCTCGCAGCGGAGCCGGACCCCGCGCGCGCCGAGCTGCTCGAGCTCTCGATCGTGATCCCGTGCCTGAACGAGGCTCTGACGCTCGGCACGTGCATCCAAAAGGCGCAGCGTTCGCTCGCCGAGCTCGGCATCGACGGCGAGGTCGTCGTCGCCGACAACGGCAGCACCGACGGCTCGCCCGAGCTCGCGGAGGAGCTGGGCGCGCGGGTCGTGCCCGTCCCGGCCCGCGGCTACGGGAACGCGCTCGCCGGCGGGATCGGGGCTGCGCGCGGGCGCTACGTGATCATGGGCGACGCCGACGGCAGCTACGACTACGGCGAGCTCGGCCCGCTCGTCGAGCGGCTTCGTGCGGGAGACGACCTCGTCGTCGGCAACCGCTTCGAGGGCTCGATCGAGCCGGGCGCGATGCCGTTCCTGCACGAGCACCTGGGCAACCCGGCGTTGACCTTCATCGGGCGCCGGCTGTTCGGGACGCCGTGCGGCGACATCTACTGCGGCCTGCGCGGCTTCAGGCGCGACCGGATCGTGGGTCTCGACCTGCGCGCGGCAGGCATGGAGTTCGCGATCGAGATGATCGTGAAGGCGACGATGAACGGGCTGCGGATCGCCGAGGTGCCCATCGTGCTCTCTCCGGACGGCCGCGGCCGCAGACCGCACCTCAGCACCTGGCGCGACGGCTGGCGCAGCCTCCGGCTGCTGCTCCTCTACAGCCCGGCCTGGCTCTTCCTCTACCCGGGAATCGCGCTGATGACGATCGGACTCGCCGCGATGGCCTGGCTGCTCCCCGCCCAGCGGACGGTCGGCGGAGTCACGTTCGACGTCAGCACGCTGATCTACGCCTCGCTCGCGATCGTGGTCGGCTACCAGGCGGTGTTCTTCTTCGTCTCCGCGCGGACGTTCGCGATCGCCGAGGGGCTCCTGCCCGAGAGCCCACGCCTCGCGCGCTTCTTGCAGGCGATCAAGCTCGAGCGGGGGCTCGTGGTCGGCCTGGGGCTCGCGCTCGCAGGCCTCGCCGGCTCGGTCTACGCGCTCCTGACCTGGAACCGGCACGGCTTCGGCCGGCTCGACTACCC
>JBBSIG010000008.1:0-21599 GCA_038232215.1 Gaiellales bacterium
CCCGCGCCCCCCCCCCCCGCCGGTCCCCCCGGCCCGGGTCCACAGTACCCCGGCGGTGGGGTGGGTCCCCCGCGGGTTCGGGTTTCCCTTGGGCCGCATTGTGTGGTCGGGGGACCCCCCCACCCAAATTCCCGGCCAATGGCAACCCAGACCCGGCGTGCGACCCTCCCGACGGCAGGCTTCCTGAGGAACCTGCCCGGGCTCACGCTCGTCGGCGGCGTGCTCGTGCTGGCGGTCCTCCTCTGGCTGGCCGTCAACCTCGTCCGGACGCCGTCTGACTTCTTCACCGTCTTCCTGATCGGCCTCACGACGGGGGCGATCTACGCGCTCGTCGCGCTCGGCTACACCCTCGTGTACGGCATCCTGGAGCTGATCAACTTCGCCCACGGCGACGTGTTCATGCTCGGCGGCATGATCTCGGCCACCTTCGCCACGCAGGTCTTCGGCCTCGGCCCGGGGGGCGGCGCGGGCAAGTGGCTGCTCGTCCTCGCCACCCTCGCGATCGCGATGGCGCTCTGCGGCCTCCTGAACGCGACGATCGAGACGGTCGCCTACCGGCCGCTCCGCGGCGCGCCCAGGCTCGCGCCGCTGATCACCGCGATCGGGATGTCCTTCATCCTCCAGAACGTCGGGCTCGCGTGGAAGGGCCCGAACTTCGTCTCGGTGCCGGACATCCTTCCGAAGAGCCAGGTGTTCAGCATCGGGGGCGTGACCTACACCTGGAACAAGCTCATCGTCGTGCTCATCACCGTGCCCGTGCTCGTCGGCCTCGTCTACCTGGTGCAGAGCACGCGTCAGGGCAAGGCGATGCGGGCCACCGCGCAGGATCGCGACGCGGCCGCCATGATGGGCATCAACGTGAACCGCACGATCTCGTTCACGTTCCTGATCGCGGGCGCGCTGGCGGGCGCGGCCGGCCTGCTGTACGCGCTCTACGTGACGAACATCCGCTTCGACCAGGGCTTCCAGCTCGGGCTGATCGCCTTCACGGCCGCCGTGTTCGGCGGGATCGGCAACCTGCCGGGCGCCGTCCTCGGAGCGCTCCTGATCGGCCTCATCCAGGCCTTCAACGAGGGGCTCGGCTGGCACGCTCCGGGCAGCGACTGGACGCAGTCGCTCGTCTTCTCGATCCTGATCCTGATCCTCGTCTTCCGTCCCGAGGGACTGCTCGGCGAGCGGACGCCGGAAGGCGCGTAGGCTGTGGCGACGCCCACCGAGCCCGGCCCGGCGCAGCAGCGTCCCCGGCGCGACGGCGGCCGCTTCGGCCTCGGGCTCGGCAGGCGCTGGGGCGCGCTACCCGCGCCGGTCCGCCGCTTCGGCCCCGCGCTCGGCGTCATCGCCCTCACGCTGCTCTACCCGCTCTACCGCGGCTCCCTGCCGAGCCAGTTCCCGACCGTGCGCACCGCGGTCGTGATGCTCGTCTTCATCATGATGGCCTGCGGGCTCAACATCGTCGTCGGCTACGCCGGGCTGCTCGACCTCGGCTACGTCGCCTTCTACGCGATGGGCGCGTACACGACCGCGTGGTTCGCCTCGCTGCAGTTCCCGCAGCAGACCTTCCATCTCGGCGCCGTGGGCATCGCGCCGAACCTGCCGGGCTTCCACGTCTCGATCTGGATCCTGCTCGTGCTCGCGGGAGTCCTGACGGCCCTCGTGGGCGTGCTCATCGGCCTGCCGACCCTGCGCCTGCGCGGCGACTACCTTGCGATCGTCACGCTCGGATTCGGCGAGATCATGCCCCAGATCGCCCGGAACGGCGACAACCTGTTCGGCACCGGCTTCAACCTCACGAACGGGCCGAACGGGATCACCCCCATCGACGCGCCGGGGCTCGGGAGGTTCAACTACCTCACCTCGCCGCACTCGGAGCGGCTGTTCTTCTGGACCGCGCTCGCGCTCGTCCTGATCACCGTCTTCTGCAGCTGGCGGCTGCGCGACTCGCGTCTCGGCCGTGCGTGGATCGCGATCCGGGAGGACGAGGTGGCGGCGGCCGCCATGGGCGTCCCGCTCATGCGCACGAAGACGTGGGCGTATGCGACGGGCGCCTTCTTCGGCGGCGTCGCGGGGGCCTACTACGCGAGCTTCAAGAGTGCGACGTTCCCCGGCGACTTCTTCTTCAACATCTCGGTCTTCATCCTCTGCATGGTCATCCTCGGCGGGATGGGGAACATCTGGGGCGTGATCGTCGGCGCCTCGCTGCTCGCCTACCTCGACCAGGCGGGGCTCGCCGACATCGGGAGCCTGATCAACGACAACCTCGGCACGAACATCGACGTGCCGCTGTACGAGTTCGGCATCTTCGGCGTCATCCTGCTCGTGGTGATGCTCTTCCGGCCGGAGGGCCTGATCCCGAGCTCGCGCCGGCGGGCCGAGTTCCAGGAGGGCGTCTCGGACCAGCCGCTCTACGACGCGACCGCGTGATGGTGCCTCCTCGCGCTACCGGCCGCTTCCCCTCCGGGGGCGCGCAGCCGTGACCGAGCTGCTCGTCGCGGAGGGGGTGCGGAAGGTGTTCGGCGGTCTCGTCGCCGTCAACGACGTCGACTTCGTCGTGCCCCAGGGCGCGATCGTCAGCCTGATCGGCCCGAACGGCGCGGGCAAGACGACCTTCTTCAACATGCTCACAGGGGTGTACAAGCCGACCGGCGGCCGGATCACGTTCGCCGGGGAGGACGTCACCGGCAAGCCGCCGCACGCGATCACCGAGCGCGGGGTGGGCCGGACGTTCCAGAACATCCGCCTCTTTCAGAACATGACCGCGCTCGAGAACGTGCTCGTCGGCATGCACTCCCGACTGACGGGCGGGATCGTGCGCAGCATCCTGCGCACGCCGGGCCTGCGCCGGGAGGAGCGGGAGGCGCGCGAGCGGGCGCGGGAGCTGCTCCACTACTCCGGCCTCAAGGGCCGCGACGACCAGGTCGCGCGCAACCTCCCCTACGGCGACCAGCGGCGGCTCGAGGTCGCGCGCGCCCTCGCCACCCGGCCGACGCTGCTGCTCCTCGACGAGCCGACCGCGGGGATGAACCCGCAGGAGACGGCCGACTTCACCGCTTTCGTCCACAAGCTGCGCGACGAGGAGGACCTGACCGTGCTCCTAATCGAGCACGACATGCGCGTCGTGATGGAAGTCTCCGACCGGGTGACCGTGCTCGACCACGGCGAGAAGATCGCCGAGGGTGGCCCGAAGGAGGTCCAGCGCGATCCGCGCGTGATCGAGGCCTACCTCGGCTCGGCGGCGGCGGCCACGGGATGAGCGCCACCGCCGAGAACATCCTCGAGCTCGAGGACGTCCACACCTACTACGGCTCGATCCAGGCGCTGAAGGGGATCTCGATCGAGGTGCGCGAGGGCGAGATCGTGACCCTGATCGGGTCGAACGGCGCGGGCAAGTCGACCACGCTCCGGTCGATCAACGGGCTGAACCACCCGCGGCGCGGCACGATCCGGTTCCGCGGACGGGACATCACCTCCAAGGCGCCGCACGAGGTGGTGAAGCGCGGGATCGCCCAGTCGCCCGAGGGCCGCAAGCTGTTCCCGCGCATGTCGGTGCTCGAGAACCTCCAGATGGGCGCCTTCCAGCGCTCGGATCGCGCCGGGATGCGCGAGGACATGGACCGCGTCTTCACGCTCTTCCCGCGGCTGGCCGAGCGCAGGACCCAGCGGGCCGGCACGTTGTCGGGCGGCGAGCAGCAGATGTGCGCGATCGGCCGCGCGCTGATGGCCCGGCCGAAGCTCCTCCTGCTCGACGAGCCCTCGCTCGGACTCGCCCCGATCCTCGTCGAGAAGATCTTCGAGATCGTGAAGGAGATCAACGACCAGGGCACGTCGATCCTGCTGGTGGAGCAGAACGCGCTGATGGCGCTCGACGCGGCCGACCGCGGCTACGTGCTGGAGACGGGCAGAGTGGCGCTGACCGACGATGCGAAGGAGCTACGCCGAAACGAGCAGGTGCGGCGCACGTACCTGGGCGAGACCGAGTAGCTCGTCCGCCCCGTTACCAAGTAACAGACTGTTACTTGGCGGGGGCGGGGGAGACGCGGAGGGGGAAGTACGGCGGCGAGAGCAGGTAGCCGATCCTGGGCGGTCCGCCCGCGCGGCCGTGGGCCATCTCCAGCGCGGCTCCCACGCCGTGCGTCGGGACGAAGCCGAGCTGGCGGGCCGCGACGGCGTCCCGGCAGCCGGCCACGAGGACCGCTCCGAGCCGGCGGAGCGCGGGCGCGCAGGCGTCCCAGTCGGCGAAGGGTAGGAGCGGGTGGCAGCCGCGGCCGGCCCGGTAGGAGGCGAGCGCGCGTGCGTCCGTGGCGGCGGCTCGCTCGGCCGGCTCGATCTCCTCGGGATCCCGACCGGCCCGGGTGGCCGCGAAGAACGCGCGGTAGGGCTGCTGCGTGGGATGGCTGAAATGGCGGTGAAAGCGGTCGAGCAGGATCAGCGTGCCCCCCTCGACGATCGGGAACGCGTCCCGCCAGAGGCGTAGCGCGAGCGCGAGTCCGAGGTAGGCGACGAGGAGCGGGTTCGGGCGCTCGCGCGGCAGGTAGGGCGTCGTACGCGGGATGCCGATGCAGAGGGCGTCGAGCGGCCCATCGAGGTCGGCCGAGCGGAGCTCGATTCCGCGCAGGAGCGCCTCCGCGTGGGCCACGGAGGGTGGTCCCGCGTAGGCCGCGGCAGCTGTCAGCTCGAGAGGCAGCGAGCGCAGGATCCGTCCTCGCACGCTCGTCGGCAGGCCGCCGTAGAGGCGGCGGAGCGGCGAGTCGACGATGCGCTCGAGCGCCTCCTGCTCGTACGGGTAGCCGCGGAGCGCACCCGAGAAGCGCGGGTGGTTGAGCACGAGCGAGACGCCGATCGAGGGAACCCGCCGCGCGAGCGTGCGCTCGAGCGCGACCGCCGTGTCCCAGCCGGTCGAGCCTGCGGTCTCGAGCAGCGACTCGGCGCCGGCGAGGCGAAGCGCCTCGGGCCCTCCGGCCGAGAGAAGCGCCCCCGGCCCCCCGTGCAGGACGGTCTCGGCCGCGGTGACGACGACCACGAGATCCGTCTCCACGAGGAAGCGGTTGACGCGCAGCGGCACGGGGGTTGCCCCGTCGAGCGGACGAAGCTCCGGGCTCTCGACGTCGTGCACCTCGACTCGCCCGTGGAAGCGACGGGCGAACTCGGGGCTGACGAGATCGGCGAGGTCTCGCTGTCCCGCCCGGCGACCGAGTCCGCCCGCGACGAGGATGGTCTGGAAGCCGCTCGGCACGCCGATGCGCTCCAGCTCGTCGACCGCGGCGGCGATCGCGGCCTTGCGCGGGTCGTGCTCCGAGCCCGGCAGCGGCAGCGCCGCCGGCTCCACGACGATCGTGGCCCGCCCGCCGCGCGTCGCGAGCGTCTCCAGCGGAGCGCCGGCGAGCGGGAAGCGGAGTGCGTCCCGAACGGCGGCGCCGACGTCGGCGATCGCCTCGCCGGGCTCCGGCGGCCGCAGGATCGACGCGTCGTCGGAGGTGTCCACGACCACCACGCGAGTCCCGGAGAGAAGCGGCACCCGAGGCATGAGCGGTAGTCAACCAGCGGGCCCGGCGCCACTAGAGTCTCCGTCGTGTCGCCGAAGACGCTCACCGGCGCCGAGCTGCAGGTGGACGACGCGCCCGCGCGCGAGTGCGAGCTCTTCCTCGTGGACGGCAACAACCTCGCCTACCGGGCGTTCTTCGCCCTGCCGGAGGAGCTCGCGACGAGCGAGGGCTTCTCGACGAACGCGCTCCTCGGCTTCACCAACATGCTCTTCAAGCTCCTCGCCGACTACCGTCCCAAGGGCGTCGCCGTCGCCTGGGACACACGCCCCGTGCACCGCGCCGAGCTCTCGGAGACCTACAAGAGCGACCGTCGCCCCATGCCCGACCTGCTGCGCGAGCAGTTCCCGTACTTCCGGCCGATCGTGGAGGCGTTCGGGTACCGGAACCTCGAGTTCGAGGGGTGGGAGGCCGACGACGTGATCGCCACGCTCGCCACGCGGGCGGACGAGGCCGGCATCTCCACGTGCGTCGTCTCGACCGATCGCGACGCCTTCCAGCTCTGCTCCGAGAACGTCTGCCTGATGATGACGCCGCGCGGCGTCTCGGACGTCCACGTCTACACGCCGCAGCGGGTCGAGGCCCGCTACGGCATCCCGCCCGAGCGGGTGCCCGACTTCATCGGCCTGAAGGGCGATCCGTCGGACAACATCGAGGGCGTCCCGGGGATCGGCGACAAGACAGCCGGGCAGCTCGTCGCGCAGTTCGGCTCGCTCGAGGGCGTGCTCGCGAGCCTGGACGAGGTCTCCGGCGAGAAGCGCCGCGCGACGCTGCGCCAGTACGCCGAGCAGGCCCTGCGCTCGAAGGAGCTGGCGACGATGCGCCGAGACCTCGATCTCGACTTCGATCCGACCGCGCTCGTACGCGGCGCTCCCGACCGCTCGCAGCTGCGTGAGATGTTCCGGCGCTTCGAGTTTCGCAACCTCTTCAACCGCATCGACGAGCTCGACGCCGCCGTGCCGGCGGCCGAGCCGCACCGGGTCGAGGGAACCGCCGTGGCCTGGCGCGAGGGCGAGCTGCCGGACGTGCGGGGCCGGGCCGCGCTCTACGTCGCGGACGGCCGCTTCGCCCTCGCGCAGGACGGTGTGGTGATCGGCGACTGGCACCTGGGGCTCGGGTCGCGACTCCGCGACGCCGAGCTCGTCGCCCACGACTTCAAGGCGCTGCCCCGGCTGTCGATCGCACCGGCCGACGACACCATGATCGCCGCGTACCTGATCGAGCCGGGCCGGCCCGCGTACGAGCTCGACGCCCTCGCGGCCGAGTACGGCGTGGAGGCGATCCCGGAGCCTGCGGCCGACGAGGAGACGACGGCGCTCGTCCGTCGCGCCGAGACGGTCCTCCGCCTCTCGGGACCCATGCGGGAGCGGCTGGTCGAGCGTGGCTCCGAGTCGCTCTACCGCACGATCGAGCTGCCGCTGACCGCGGTGCTCTCGGCGATCGAGGACGCAGGCGTGAAGATCGACACCTACCGCATGGGAGAGATCACCGCCCGGCTCGCCGACCGGGTCGAGGAGCTCGAGGGCACCGCCTACGAGCTCGCCGGTGAGGAGTTCGTGCTGGGCTCGACGCAGCAGGTCGCCCGCATCCTGTTCGAGAAGCTCGAGCTGACCCCGGGACGGAAGGGGAAGACCGGCTACTCCACCGATACCCGCGTCCTCCGCTCGCTGCGGAATGCGCATCCCCTCGTCGGCGTGCTCGAGGAGTGGCGCGAGTACTCGAAGCTCCTGAACACATACCTGGGGCCGCTCCCGAGCCTCATCTCCGAGGTCGACGGCCGTCTGCACACGACCTTCAACCAGACGGTCGCGTCCACGGGGCGCCTCTCGACCACGAACCCGAACCTGCAGGCGATCCCGATTCGCACCGGCCTCGGGCGCGAGATCCGCTCGGCCTTCGTGGCCGAGCCCGGGTCCCGGCTGCTGTCGGCCGACTACTCGCAGGTGGAGCTGCGCATCCTCGCGCACGTCTCGGGCGAGCCGAAGCTGCGGGAGGCGTTCGCACGCGGAGAGGACATCCACGCGACGACGGCCGCCGAGGTGCTCGGCAAGGAGCAGGCGACCCTCACGAAAGACGAGCGAAACGTCGCGAAGATGGTCAACTTCGGGATCATCTACGGCATCTCGGCGTTCGGGCTCTCCGAGAACCTCGAGATTCCCCGCGAGGACGCCCAGGCCTATATCGACACGTACCTCGCGCGCTTCCCGCTCGTGCAGGACTTCATCGAGCGCACGATCGAGCAGGCCGCCCGGGACGGCTACGTGACGACGCTGCTCGGCCGCCGCCGGCCGGTGCCCGAGATCCGTGCCTCGAACAGGCAGACGCGCGCGCTCGGAGAGCGCCTCGCGGTGAACTCGGTCATGCAGGGAACGGCGGCCGACGTGATCAAAGTGGCCATGATCCGGATCCACCGGCGCCTGCGGGAGGAGGGCCGCGGCGCGCGGCTCGTGCTGCAGGTGCACGACGAGCTCCTGCTCGAGGTGCCGGAGGTCGAGCTCTCCGCGGCGCGGGAGCTCGTCCGCGCGGAGCTCGTCGGCGCCTATCCGCTCGACCCGCCGCTCGCCGTCGACGTCGGCGTCGGCGACGACTGGAACGAGGCGAAGAGCTGAAGAGGCCCCGCGGTCGTTGACACGATTCCGGCGCCTGTCGTAGACTGGAACCGTTACCAGCCAGGTTGGCTCGAAGCAGTCGATGGGAGGAGGACAGGTGGCAGACGTTCCGTTCGTCGACACGCACGTGCACTTCTGGGATCGGAGCCTCCCCGAGCTCGGCGGCTACGCCTGGCTCGATCCGGGCGGCGAGCCGCACCCGGTGATGGGCGTGTACGACGCGGTCAAGATGCCGCGCTACTGGGCCGACGACTTCTTGGCCGAGACGCGCTTCTCGAACGTGCCGAAGTCCGTGCACGTGCAGGCCGCGCTCGGGATCGAGGATCCGGTGGAGGAGACGCGCTGGCTGCAGGCCTTCGCCGAGCGCCTCGGGCACCCGCACGGAATCGTCGCCTACGCGGACCTCGGCTCGCCGGACGCCGAGCGGACGCTCGACCGGCACCTCGAGTTCGCGAACGTGCGCGGGATCCGCGACTTCCGCTACGACGACTACCACACCGACCCGGTGTGGGAGGCCGGCCTGAAGCTGCTGGGCCCACGACGTCTCGTGCTCTGCGACGACCCGCTGCTCGAGCAGATGGACGCCTGCGCGGCCGTCGCCGCCCGCAATCCGGAGACCGTGTACTGCATCGACCACGCCGGCTACCCGAGGGAGCGCGGCCGGGAGTACTTCGCCGAGTGGGCGCGCGGCATGCGCGCGATCGCCGCGGTGCCGAGCACGGTGGTCAAGATCTCCGGCCTCGGCATGGCGGATCATGCCTGGACGGTCGAGTCGATCAGGCCGTGGGTGCTCGAGTGCATCGAGGCCTGGGGCGTCGACCGGGCCTTCTTCGGCACCAACTGGCCCGTCGATCGCCTCTTCTCCTCCTACGGGGACGTGCTCGAGGCCTACCGGGAGATCATCTCCGCCCTCTCGGCAGAGGAGCAGTCGAAGCTGTTCCACGCGAACGCGGAGCGGATCTTCCGGATCTGACAGCAGGCGTCTACGCCGACCGCTCCGCGCTCGCCGTGACCGCGCTTTTCGAGGTGGACCGCTAACCACCGGCCCCGAAGGGCGTCCAACCCGTAGGAGCGATGCTGGAGACCACGACCTCAGACGAGGGTGAAGACGTAGCCGCGCCGACCGATGCCGGCGGAGCCTCGGCGCCCGGGGCCTCCCAGGAGGGGGTGGCTATACTGGGCGACTTGCCCGTGGCGACCGAGACGGCGGACAGAGAGGCAGAACAGCTCGAAGAGGGTGTCTGGACCCGTGGTCCCGACGGCGACCTGATTCCCGACTACGACTCCACCTTCCCCACCATCAACGAGGGCGAGGTCGTGCACGGAACGGTGGTGCGGGTGGACAAGGACGAGGTGCTCGTCGACATCGGCTACAAGTCGGAGGGCGTCATCCCGGTCGCCGAGCTCTCGATCCGCCGCTCGGTGAACCCGGTCGACGAGGTTGCCGTCGGCGACGAGATCGACGCGCTCGTGATGACGAAGGAGGACGCGGAGGGGCGCCTCATCCTGTCCAAGAAGCGCGCGCGCTTCGAGCTCGCCTGGAAGGCGATCGAGTCCGCGAACGAGAGCGGCGAGGCGGTCGACGGCCGCGTGATCGAGGTGGTCAAGGGCGGCCTCATCCTCGACCTCGGCGTGCGCGGCTTCCTACCCGCCTCCCTCGTCGACATCCGCCGCGTCCAGGATCTCGACGAGTTCCTCGGCAAGGAGCTCCGCTGCAAGGTGATCGAGCTGAACCGCTCGCGGAACAACGTCGTCCTCTCGCGCCGTGCCGTGCTCGAGGAGGAGCGGAAGGATCAGCGGCAGAAGATCCTCGACCGGCTTGCGCCAGGCGACGTCGTCGACGGTCAGATCTCGAACATCGTCGACTTCGGCGCCTTCGTCGACCTCGACGGGATGGACGGCCTCATCCACATCTCGGAGCTCTCCTGGAGTCACGTGAACCATCCGTCCGAGGTGCTCGAGATCGGCCAGGACGTCAAGGTCAAGGTGCTCGACATCGATCGGGACCGCCAGCGCATCTCGCTCGGGCTGAAGCAGACGCAGAGCGACCCGTGGCAGCAGGTGCTCGAGAGCTACAACGAGGGCGACGTGGTCGAGGGCAGGGTGACGAAGGTCGTCACCTTCGGCGCCTTCGTCGAGATCCTCCCCGGGGTCGAGGGCCTCGTGCACATCTCCGAGCTCGCCCAGCACCACGTCGAGAACCCGCGCGAGGTCGTGTCGCAGGGCGATGCCGTGAACGTGCTCATCCTCGAGGTCGACGGCGAGCGCCGTCGCCTCTCCCTCTCGCTGAAGCGCGTGGAGGACGGCGCGCAGCCGCGCCCGCGCGCAGACGGCGGCCAGTCGGTGCACGCGACGCCGCACCTCGAGCTCTCCGAGGACGTCTTCTCGGACGACGCCCCCGCGGCTCCCGCCGACGCGGACGCCGAGGCTCCCGTCGACGAGGTCGCGGCCGAGCCGCCGCCGGACCCGGGCGCTGCCGACGAGGCGCGCGCGTCCGAGGACGCACCTCCCGGCGACGAGCACTGACCCTCTCGCGGCCGTAACGGCGAACGCCGGGCGCCGGCCGCTCGCCGTGGCTCTCACCGGTGGCATCGGCGCGGGCAAGAGCGAGGCCCTGGCGGCGTTCGGGCGGCACGGCGCGGCCACCTGCTCGAGCGACGAGATCGTCCACCGGCTCCTGCGAGAGGACGGGCGCGTGCAACGGGCGGTCGTGGAGCGCTTCGGGCCGGACGTCCTCGGGCCGGACGGCTCCGTCGACCGGGGCGCCATCGCCGGCGTCGTCTTCGCGGAGCCGACCGAGCTGAGCTGGCTCGAGGGCACGCTGCACCCGCTCGTGCGGGCCGAGTACGAAGCCTGGCGCGACGCGCTCGCCGGACGCTCCGAGCCGCCCGCGCTCTGCGTGGTCGAGGTGCCCCTGCTCTACGAGACGGGCGCCGAGAGCCGTTTCGACCGGGTCGTCGCGATCACGGCGCCCCCGGAGGTCCGCTCCGCGCGGTCGAGGGTCACGCCCGACCGGCGTGCGCAGAGGCTGCTGCCCGACGAGGAGAAGGTGCGCCGGGCGGACTTCTCCTACGTGAACACGGGGACGCTCGCCGACCTCGACGCCTTCGTGGGCGGCGTGGTCGCGGAGCTCGTGGCCGCATGAGACGGCTCGTGGCCCTGCTCGTCCTCGGTGCCGCCGTCGTGGTCGCCGTCACGCTCCTGCGAGGTAATCGTCCCGCGTTCGTCGACCGTCAGCTCTACCCGCTCTCGTACGCGGCCGTCATTCGCGACCATGCCAGAAACTACCGGCTCGACCCGACCCTGCTCGCGGCGGTCGTCTACCAGGAGAGCAAGTTTCGCCGGCGCGCGCGCTCGTCCTCCGGAGCGATCGGGCTGATGCAGCTCCTGCCGGACACCGCGAAGGGCATCGCCCTCCACACGGGCGGCACGCGCTTTCGCGTGGACGACCTCTACGACCCCGAGCTGAACGTGCGCTACGGCGCCTGGTATCTCCGGCACCTGCTCGACAAGTACCACGACGAGCGCACGGCGCTTGCCGCCTACAACGCCGGTCAGTGGAACGTGGATCGCTGGCGCAGGGAGCGAACCGGGATCGGGTTCGCCGAGACCCGTCACTACGTGGATCGCGTGGAGAAGCTAAAGCGCGTCTACCGGCGAGCCTACGGGCGCGAGCTCGGCATCTGACGGCGACGGCTGCGCGCGGGCACCTTCCGCCTGCTCCTCCAGCTCGTTCGCCTTGTGGCCGAGCGCCACGAAGGCGGTCTGCAGGAAGTCGTTCGCGGCCGAGGCGGCGAGCGACCAGGTCAGCATGCGGCCGAAGCGGGGGGCGAGCACCTGCACCGCCGTGAGTCCCGCGGCCGTCCAGGTGCCGATGCAGCGCGTGCAGGTCACGAGCTCGCCGAGCGCGCGCTCCATGCCCTCGCCGGAGGGCCGCTCGTCCTCGCCGTCCCAGGCCTCGCCTTCCACGAACGGGTCACGGGCGAAGCTCGTGATCTTGTCGCGGGAGATCGTCCGCGCGGTCTTGAAGGTCGCCGCTGCGAGCACGGCGAAATCGAGCGTCGTGCTCGTGTACGGGCTCCGGCGCAGCAGGCGCGCCGCGAGCCCGGCGCCCATCATTCCGCCGGAGTAGATGCCCATCAGGGCCGCGTAGGCCGCGTACGGCGGTCGCCGGTCGGCGGGCATCAGAGAGTCTTGTACGCCCGGGGCGGCGTCGAAACCTGACCCGGTACCCTGACCCTGCGTGACCGAGCTGAGGACGTCGAGCGAGTACCGGCCGACCGGCGACCAGCCGGCCGCGATCGCCGCACTCGCCGAGGGGCTGCGTGCGGGCGAGCGCTACCAGACGCTCGTCGGGGCGACCGGGACCGGGAAGACCGCCACGATGGCCTGGACGATCGAGGAGGTCGGCAAGCCGGCGCTCGTGATCGCCCACAACAAGACGCTCGCCGCCCAGCTTTGCAACGAGTTTCGCGAGTTCTTCCCCCAGAACGCGGTCGAGTACTTCGTCTCGTACTACGACTACTACCAGCCCGAGGCCTACGTCCCTCAGGCCGACCTCTATATCGAGAAGGACTCGTCGCGCAACGACGACATCGACCGATTACGGCACGCGGCGACGTCGAATCTGCTCTCGCGCCGCGACGTCGTCATCGTCGCGTCCGTCAGCTGCATCTACGGGCTCGGCTCGCCCGAGGAGTACGAGAAGCGCGTCGTGATGCTGGCCGTCGGCGAGGAGCAGGATCGCGACCTGATGCTGCGCAAGCTGATCGACATCCAGTACGCGCGCAACGACACGCTCCTCGGCCGCGGCAAGTTCCGGGTCAAGGGCGACGTGATCGAGATCCAGCCCGCCCACTCCGAGTCCGCCTATCGGGTCTCGCTCTTCGGCGACGAGGTCGAGCAGATCACGCACTTCGACCCGTTGACGGGCGAGGTGTTCGCGCGGCTCGACAACCTGACGATCTTCCCGGCCACCCAGTACGTGACCTCGAAGCCGACGATCGAGCGAGCGGCCGACGAGATCCGGCACGAGCTCGAGGAGCAGGTGAGGCTGTTCGAGTCGAGCGGCCGCATGCTCGAGGCCCACCGCATCAGGCAGCGCACGGAATACGACCTCGAGATGATGCAGGAGCTCGGCTTCTGCAACGGGATCGAGAACTACTCGCGCATCCTCGACGGGCGGCCGCCGGGCTCGGCGCCGCACACGTTGCTCGACTACTTCCCCTCCGACCTCGCCGTCTTCGTCGACGAGTCGCACCAGACGATCCCACAGATCGGCGGCATGTACGAGGGCGATCGATCTCGCAAGCAGACCCTCGTCGAGCACGGCTTTCGACTGCCCTCCGCGCTCGACAACCGGCCGCTCCGCTTCGACGAGTTCCTCAACAAGGTACCCCAGCTCGTCTTCGTCTCGGCGACGCCCGGGCCGTTCGAGCTTCGCCACTCGACCCGGGTCGCCGAGCAGATGATCAGGCCGACGTACGTGGTCGATCCCGAGGTCGAGCTGCGCGCGACGAGGAATCAGATCGACGACCTGCTGAACGAGATCCGCAAGCGCGAGGAGGCGGGCGAGCGGGTGCTCGTGACCACGCTGACCAAGAAGATGTCCGAAGACCTGACGGACTACCTGCTGGAGTCCGGGGTCAAGGCGCGCTACCTGCACTCGGAGATCGACACGCTCGAGCGGATCCAGATCATCCGCGAGCTGCGGCTCGGAGACTACGACGTGCTCGTCGGGGTGAACCTCCTCCGCGAGGGGCTCGACCTGCCCGAGGTGTCGCTCGTGGCCGTGCTCGACGCCGACAAGGAGGGATTCCTGCGCGGGAAGACGGCGCTCGTCCAGACGATCGGGCGGGCCGCGCGGAACGTCAACGGCCGCGTGCTGCTCTATGCGGACAAGCTCACCGAGGCGATTCAGGGGGCGCTCGAGGAGACGAACCGTCGCCGCGAGATCCAGCAGCGCTACAACGAGGAGCACGGCAAGACGCCCGAGACGATCGTGAAGGGCGTCTCCGACATCGC
Source organism: Gaiellales bacterium (assembly GCA_038232215.1). GTDB lineage: Bacteria > Actinomycetota > Thermoleophilia > Gaiellales > Gaiellaceae > JBBSIG01. The sequence goes on from JBBSIG010000008.1 coordinate 14,171, forward strand.
CGAGTTCCTCGCCCTCGACACGTCACCCACGGTCCCCGGCCGCCGGCGCCGCGGCCCCAAGGTCGAGGGCATGGACCGCGGCGAGCTCGAGCGGCTCGTGGTCACGCTCGAGGAGGAGATGTTCGCCGCGGCGGAGGAGCTGCGCTTCGAGTACGCGGCGAAGCTGCGGGACGAGATCAAGGAGCTCCGGCGCGAGCTCGCCGCCGTCGTCGGGGCAGCAGCGTAGTACTCGGCCGAGGGCTTGCCGGCATTAGGGTGGATCGATGCTCGGCCTGATCGTCTTCATCGTCCTCTGGGGGCTCTTCGTCGGCGCGATGGCCCGGCTCGCCGTGCCGGGGCCGGACCCCATGCCGCTGTGGCTGACCTGCGCCGTGGGTCTCGCGGGCTCGATCGCGGGCGGTCTGGTCGCCCGGGCGCTCGTCGGCAACACGGGAGGCTTCCTCTCCTCCTTCGCGTGTGCCGTCCTGCTCGTGATCGCCTACCGCCGCTTCGTGCAGGGGCGCACGGTCACCGGGCCCGGCGCGCAGCTTCCGCCGCGCCGGGACTAGGAGGCATGGCTGGTTTCGCCCTACCCGCCTGCGGACAAAGAAGCGCTCGAAGTAACAACCAGCGCATACGCACAGGAGGAATTCCGTGGGGATCATCGCTTTCATCATCCTTGGCGCCATCGCAGGCGCGATCGCCAAGGCGCTGCTTCCGGGGGACGATCCCGGCGGCTTCATCGTCACGACGATCATCGGCATCGTGGGGGCCATTCTCGGCGGCTTTCTCGCCGCCGCGCTCTTCGACGCCCACCCGCTCGACGACTTCTTCGACATCAGCACCTGGCTCACGGCCATCGTGGGCTCGATCGTCCTGCTCGTGATCTATCGCGTCGTCACCGGCCGCAACCGCGGCGGGGCGCGCACGGTCTAGGCAGGCTCTTTCGCCAGGGGCTCACGGCCGCGCGGAAACTGTCGCTCGGCCGTGAGCGCCCATTCCTCCTCGCGCCAGACGTACGTCTGGATGCGTAGGCACGCCTCCTCGATCTCGTAGACGTGCAGACCGCGTGCCTCTCCGCGCCGGTCCGGGCGCGGCTGGCCGAGGCCCGGGGCGATCGAGACGACGACGCCGCGCTCGCTGCCCGTCGGGATCTCGAACTCGCGCCGCTCGCTGACCGCCGCCTGGTGGATGTGTCCGGCGAGAATCAGGTCGGCGCCGGCCTCGACGAGCGAGGCGAGGACGTGGTTCCGCCGCGCGACGGGCTTCTTGCTCGAGCGCCAGGGAGCGCCGATCAGGTGGTGGTGGAGCACCACGATGCGCAGGGCGCCCGGCGGAGCCGACCGCAGTCGCTCCGCCGCCTGCGCGAGCTGGGTCTCGCGGAGGCCGCCGGACTGCTGTCGCCACGGCCGCACCGAGTTGAGGCCGATCGCGTGCACGGTGGGCGACGTGAAGACGGGCTCGGTCGTCTCCCAGAGCCGCTCGAACTCGGCGAACGTCGTCGTGAACCGCGCCGGGAACGTGTACGGGATGTCGTGGTTTCCGGGAATCGTCAGGAGCGGCCGGTCGAGCGAGCGCAGCAGGCCGGCCGCCCGCTCGTGTTGTTCTCTGCGCCCGCGATGCGTCAGATCGCCGCTCGCGATCACGAGCTCGGGCGCGAACCGCTTCACCATGGGAGCCAGGCCTCGCTCGATGCCCTCGTCGTGATGGCTCCCGACGTGGATGTCCGAGAGGTGGAGCACGCGTGTAAGCACGGCTGGCGGAGGCTATACACTCGTCGTCGTGCTGGACGAGAACGCCGAGATCTTCGACGATCTCTACCTCGGGTTGCGAGCGGGGGGAGCGAAGCGCAAGCAACGCCGTGGCGAGCGCCTGACCACGGAGGAGCAGGAGGTGCTCGGCCGCTGGCAGCGCCTCTCGAGCTGGCGAAAGGCGGTCGCGATCGGCGGCTTCGCCGTCGGCACCTTCGGGCTCGGCTTCACCCTGGGCGGCCTCGTCTTCGGCCGCTGGCGCAAGGCCTGACCCACCCGCGCAGCTCCTGCTTTCCCGGCCTCGGCCGTAGGCCGGGCATCTTTCTCTTACGTCTCCCCTTCCTTGGCTGAGAAGAGCACCGTCGGAACGCCCTCCTCTGCCGGATCCTGGCCGCGGACCACGACGTCGATCAGCGTCGTCAGCACGGCTGCGATCGGGATCGCGAGGATGACCGCGAAGCCCCCGAAGAGGATGCCGACCCCCGCGACCGAGAAGATGACGAGCAGGGGAGAGAGGCCCACCGCCTCGCCGAGCACGCGCGGCAGGATCAGGTAGTCCTCGAGCAGCCGGACGGCCAGCACGGCGATCCCGGCCGCGGCGGCCACGCCGATCGACTCCGTCAGCCCAACGCCGATCGCGAGCGCGCCCGCGGAGAGCGGCCCGATCACGGGCACGATCTCGACGATCCCGGCGAAGGCTCCGATCAGCAGCCAGTAGGGCTCGCCGATCAGGCGGAAGACGATCGACAGGACGGTGCCCACGAGCAGGATCAGGATTCCCTGTCCGCGCACGTATGCGCCGAGCTTGAGGTCGATCAACGTCCACGTGTCGCGCACCTTCTTCCGCCTCGGCCGCGCCAGGAGCGAGCAGACGAGGTCGACCGCCCGTTCGCGCTCGAAGATCCAGTAGGCGGCGCTCGCGAGCACGAAGAAGACTCCGATGAGGAGCTCGAAGGCACGGAAGGTGTACTCGAGCCCCGGCCGCACGAGCTCGCTCGCCGAGGGGAGATCTTTGAGCCGCCGCTGCAGGCCGAGGAGGACGTCGTGCTTGATCCCGGTCGAGTCACGCGCCGCGCTCCCGAGCTCCGAGCTCGTCGTCGGCAGGTCGCCGAGGGCGCCCTGGACCTGGTCGAGCGCACGCGGCACGACGAGCCACAGGAAGAGGGCGACCAGCAGGGCGAGTGCCGCGTAGTGGGCGGCGACGCCGATGCCGCGGGGAACGCCCCGCCGCCGCAGTGCGTCCACTCCGGGGCGCATGGCCGCGGAGATGATGAAGGCGAGGAAGAGGAGCGCGATCAGGAGCTTGAGCTTCCAGAGCGCGAGCGCGAGGACGATCGTGCCGCCGCCGACGAGCGTGGCGATGAACGCGCGGCGGGCGGTCTGCGCCATGACAGGGAATTCTGGCCGTACGGCGAAGGCCGCAAACCCGATGCTCGCATCCCCGCACGAGGAGGTCTTCCTGGACGCGCACCGGCACGGGGTCGTGCTCGCGCGACCGCTCTCGTGGGCGCTCGGTCTCGGTCTCGCGAGCGTCTGCCTGCTCAGGCTCGGCTGGCCGGCGACGCCGGCGGCCGCGCTGCTCGCCGCCGTCGCGGCGGTGCTGGCGCTCCGGGCGGTCTGGCGCTGGGAGCGCACGCGGATCGTGGTCACGACGGAGAAGCTCTTCCTCGTCCAGGGGACGCTCCGCCGGCGCGCGTCGGCAGTCCGGCTCGCGCGCGTCCCGACCGTCGAGATCGAGCAGACCCTGACCGGCCGCGTGCTCGGCTACGGCACGGTGATCGCCGGAGACCTCGAGATCACCTACGTGGCACGGCCGCGAGACGTCTACGAGCTCGTCGCGGGGGCTGGCTGAGTAGAACACTTGTTCGCGTCCGCGGCCGGCGTTACACTGGCCCCATGACCGGCGCCGACGAGCTCGTCGTCCACGGCGCCCGCGAGCACAACCTGAAGGACGTCACCGTCAGGCTGCCGCGGAACGCCCTCGTCTGCATCACGGGCCTCTCGGGCTCGGGCAAGTCGTCGCTCGCCTTCGACACCATCTACGCGGAGGGCCAGCGTCGCTACGTCGAGTCGCTCTCCGCGTACGCGCGTCAGTTCCTGCAGATGATGGAGAAGCCCGACGTCGACTCCATCGACGGCCTTTCGCCCGCGATCTCGATCGACCAGAAGACGACGTCGAGAAACCCCCGCTCGACCGTCGGCACGGTCACGGAGATCTACGACTACCTCCGCCTCCTGTACGCGCGAGTCGGGCGGCCCCACTGCCCGGTCTGCGGCCGGCCGATCGCGGGTCAGAGCCTGGACCAGATCGTCGACCAGATCCTGCGGCTGCCGGAGGGGGCCCGCTTCACCGTCAACGCGCCGGTCGTCCGCGACCGCAAGGGCGAGTACAAGGACGTCCTCGAGGAGCTGCGCGCCGACGGCTTCACCCGCGTGAAGGTCGACGGCGAGCAGCGGCTGCTCGAGGAGCCGATCGAGCTCGACAAGAAGTACAAGCACACGATCGAGGTCGTCGTCGACCGGCTCGTGCTGAAGCCGGACCTGCGCACGCGCCTGGCGCAGTCGGTCGAGACCGCGGCGGCGCTCGCCGACGGGCTCGTCGTCGTCGATCGCCTCGACGGCTCCGAGCCGATGACCTTCTCGGAGACGTTCGCGTGTCCCGAGCACGGCGTCTCGCTGGCCGAGCTGCAGCCGCGCATCTTCTCGTTCAACTCGCCGCACGGAGCCTGCCCGCGCTGCACGGGGCTCGGAGCGCAACAGGAGATCGACCCCGACCTGCTCGTCCCCGACCCGTCCGTCTCCATCGGCGAGGGCGCGCTCGTGCCCTGGTCGGTCGGCAACTCCGGCTTCTACGAGTCCGTCATCCAGGCGATCGCGGATCGCTACGAGATCGATCTCGAGGCGCCCTGGCGTGAGCTCGGCGAGGAGCAGCGCAACCTGTTCCTGCACGGGACGAACGGCGATCGCGTCTACATCACGTACCGGAACCGGATGGGACGGCGGCGCTCGTACACGCTCGCCTTCGAGGGCATCGTCCCCAGTCTCCAGCGCCGCTACCGCGAGACCGACTCGGCGCAGCAGCGCGAGCGGATCGAGGAGTACATGAGCCTGCGGCCCTGCCCCGTGTGCAAGGGGGCGCGGCTGAAGCCGGAGGTGCTCGCCGTGACGGTCGGCGGCCGGGCGATCAACGAGTTCGCCAGCCTGTCCGTGACGCGTGCGCTCGCCTTCCTCGACGAGCTGCGCCTGAGCGAGACGGAGCAGCTGATCGGCGTGCGGATCATCAAGGAGATTCGCGAGCGGCTGACGTTTCTCGACAACGTCGGCGTCGGCTATCTCCAGCTCGATCGGGCGGCGAAGACGCTCTCCGGCGGCGAGGCGCAGCGGCTGCGGCTGGCGACGCAGATCGGGTCGCAGCTCGTCGGCGTCCTCTACATCCTCGACGAGCCGTCGATCGGCCTGCACCAGCGCGACAACGACAAGCTGATCCGGACGCTCGAGCGGCTCAAGGACCTCGGCAACACGGTCCTCGTCGTCGAGCACGACGAGCAGATGATGCGCTCGGCGGACTGGCTCGTCGACATGGGCCCGGGCGCGGGCGAGCACGGTGGGCACGTCGTGGCCGAGGGCCCGGCGAGCACGGTCGAGCGGCATCCGGCCTCGATCACGGGCCAGTTCCTCTCCGGCGAGCGCGGGATCGCCGTTCCGGAGCGGCGCGACGAGGATCGGGGCTGGTTCCGGGTGCTCGGCGCGGCCGAGCACAACCTCAAGCGCATCGACGTCGAGTTCCCGGTCGCCAAGCTGATCGCGGTCACGGGTGTCTCCGGCTCGGGCAAGTCGACGCTCGTCAACGAGATCGTCTACAAGGCGCTCGCGAACAGGCTGCAGCGCATTCGCGTCAAGCCGGGGGAGCACGAGGCGGTCGAGGGCGTCGAGTGCTTCGACAAGGTGATCGAGATCGACCAGCGCCCGATCGGCCGCACCCCGCGCTCCAACCCGGCCACCTACACCGATCTCTTCACGCATATCCGCGAGCTCTACTCGCTGACGCCCGAGTCGAAGGTGCGCGGGTACAAGCCCGGCCGCTTCTCGTTCAACGTGCGCGGCGGACGCTGCGAGACGTGCAAGGGCGACGGCACGATCAAGATCGAGATGCACTTCCTGCCCGACGTCTACGTCCCCTGCGAGACCTGTCACGGGCGCCGGTACAACCGTGAGACGCTCGAGGTGCGCTTCAAGGGCAAGTCGATCGCGGACGTGCTCGAGCTGTCGGTCGAGGAGGCGCTCCAGTTCTTCGCCAAGATCCCGAAGCTGCGCCGGCGCTTGCAGACGCTGCACGACGTCGGGCTCGACTACATCGAGCTCGGGCAGCCGGCGACGACGCTCTCGGGCGGCGAGGCGCAGCGCGTGAAGCTCGCGGCCGAGCTCTCGAAGGTCGCCACCGGCAAGACGCTCTACATCCTCGACGAGCCGACGACGGGCCTGCACTTCGCCGACATCGAGAAGCTGCTCGAGGTGCTGCAGCGGCTCGTCGACACGGGCAACACGGTGCTCGTGATCGAGCACAACCTCGACGTGATCAAGCAGGCCGACTGGATCGTCGATCTCGGCCCGGAGGGCGGCGAGGGGGGCGGCGAGCTGATCGCGGCCGGGACGCCCGAGCACGTCGCCGAGGTGGAGGAGTCCGCCACCGGGCAGTTCCTGCGCCACGTGCTCGCGCAGCGGCCGGCGGTCGCCGCTTGACGGAGGAGCTCGCGCCGGGGCTGCGGCGCTTCACCGGCTGGCACGAGCACTGGAAGGAGGACGTCGCCTCGCTCGCGGTCGAGGCGCGGGAGGGGCTCGTGCTGATCGACCCGATCGATCCGCCGCCCGAGCTCGGCGTCGCGGAGCACGTGCTGCTCACGGTGTTCTTCCACGAGCGCTCGACCGCCGCCGTGGGCGCGCCGCACCTGTGGGCCGCAAAGCGCTCCGTGCGCTCCCGCGCGAATCGCGGGCTCGAGGTGACGGACGTCGCGGCTCCCGACGCCGGGCTCCTCGGAGGGATCCGCGCCGTCCAGACGGCGCGTCCCGCAGAGGTCGTCTACTGGCTGCCCGAGCAGCGGGCGGTCGCCGTCGGCGACGTCCTCCTCGGTGCCGGCGCGAAGCCTCGCGCGACCGCCGACCCGTTGCGGCTCTGTCCCGAGCGCTGGCTGGGAAGCGCGACTCACGACGAGCTGCGCCACTCGCTGCGCCCGCTGCTCGAGCTGCCCGTGGAGCAGGTTCTCTGCGCCCACGGCGCGCCCGTGCGAAGCGACGGGCTGCGCGAGCTCGAGCGCGTGCTCGCGGAGTAGAGGGACCTCCGGCCGGAGGCGGGGCGTACTGCGGTCGTGGCCCTGCCCGTGCTCGCGTTGCTCGCGCTCTGCGTGCTCTCGCCCGGAGTCGCCTCGGTGGACCGCTACGAGCGTGCGGAGGTCGGTCTGTCGGTGACCGTGCCGCACGGGTGGAGCGTGGTCGCGCGTCCCCTCACTCCCTGCACGAACCCGGTGCAGCGCCTCGCGCTGCGCGGGCACGGCGCGCTCGTCCAGCTCCAGGAGGCGCTCGACCGGGCCTACGTCCAGCGCTTCCCGGCGCGGCCGCGCCGCTTCGCGCTCCGCGGCGCGCCTCAGTGGATCGCGTGCTGCTCGCCCAGCCGGAGCAAAGGCTGGCTCGTGCCGTTCCGCGAC
>JBBSIG010000009.1:0-21018 GCA_038232215.1 Gaiellales bacterium
CCAGGCGAAGATGTTCTCGACGAGCACGGCGCCCGTGAGCACGTTGGCGAAGACGAGTCCGAGCACGGTCACGACCGACGGCAGCGCGGCGCGCAGGATGTAGCGGGTCACCACCGTCCGCTCGGGCAGCCCCTTCGCCCGACCGGCTCGGACGTAGTCGTGTCCCAGGACCTCGAGGACGGCCGAGCGCGTGTACCGGGTGAGCAGGCTCACGTTGAAGGCCGCGAGCACGAGCGCGGGCAACACGAGGTGATGCAGCGTCTCTGCGACGAGGCCCCACTGACCCGCGAGCAGCCCGTCGATCGTGTAGATACCGGTGCGGTGTGGAGGCGCCGGCGTCCCCGGCTCGAGACGGCCCCCGCCCGGAAACCAGCCGAGTCGGTAGAAGAAGACGTAGACGGCGACGAGGGCGATCCAGAACGTCGGCATCGAGATCCCGCCCAGCGAGACCACGCGCAGCACGTGGTCCGTCGGCCGGTTCCTGCGCATCGCCGCAACCACGCCGAAGCCGACGCCGAAGACAGTCGCGATGGCGATCGAGAGGAGCGCGAGCTCCGCGGTCGCCGGGACGAACGTCTCCAGGTCCCGGCGCACCGCGTCGTGCGTCAGCGCGGACTCTCCCAGGTCACCCCTGGCGACGTGCCCCAGATAGAGCGCGTACCGGACGGGCAGCGGCTTGTCGAGCCCGTAGTGCTGCTCGAACGCCGCGACGACGGCCGGATCGGCTGCGGCCTGCTCGCCGAGGTTCGTCACGGCCGCGTTGCCCGGCACGAGCTGCGTGAGCATGAACACGACGAAGGTGATGCCGATCCCGAGCAGGACGAGGGCGGCGAGCCGCCGCAGGAAGAAGCGCAGGAAGCTCGACGACGGCCTGAGGCGGCGGCGCGCTCTCGTCGGTGGGTCGGCGATCGCGTGGGGCGCGGTCGTCAAGGGCCTTCGATGCTACCGCGGAGAAGCGGGACGACCCGGCTCGCGAGCAGCTCCACGCCCCCCGCCGTCGTCAGCCCTTGCGGCGTGCCGAACTCGACGCGCGCCGCGCCCGCCTCGTACACGCGGCGGGCGTGCGCGGCGACCTCCTCCGGGGTGCCCGCGAACGTGAAGCGGTCGAGCGGCGGCGACTCACCCGGCCGAAGCGCGAGCGTCGGGTCGAGCTCGGCGACGACGTCGAGATACATGGCGACCTCCTCCCGCGCGCGCTCGCGCGCGAGAACGCCGTCGTCGTCGACGACCGTGACCGCTCCGACGACGATCCCGACCTCGTCGTTGCCGATCCAGCGGCGCAGCAGCCGCACCATGTCGGGGTTGGCCGAGCCGCCGATCTTCACCTCCTGCGCGACCTCGCCCGCATACGCGGCGGTGCGCGGCTTCCACGTCCCGAGCATGAGCGGGACCGAGGCGCGGCGCGGCTCGTAGCGGAGACCCGTGCCGGGCTCGAGACGGAAGCGCTCCCCCTGGAAGCCGCTGCGGTCGCCGGAGAGCAGCCGCCGCACGATCTCCACCGCCTCGCGCAGCGCGGTCAGAGGCTTCGACTGATCGATCCCGAGCTCGCCGAGCCAGGCGCCGTGCACGAGCCCGAGGAACGCCCGCCCGTTCGACGCGTGGTCGAGCGCGGCGATCTGGCCGGCGATCTCCACCGGGTGCAGCGTGTAGGGGTTGAGGGCGGCCGGCCCGAGCCGGACTCGCTCGGTCGCCGCGGCGATCTCGAGCAGGGGCGCGATGGCCGGTGGGAAGAGCAGATCGTGGAAGACCGTGACGACGTCGAAGCCCGCCTCCTCTGCCCGCCGGGCGAGCGGTGCGTACGAACCGGGCGGCTCGTCCGACTGGAGGCCGAGCCCGACTTCTACGTCAGCTCCTCACTCGAGAGCGCGCGCTCGCCGAGCCGCTCGATGCGCATGACGACCCGCTCGTCGGGATCCGGGCAGCAGACGAGCGAATCCTGCTCCAGCCAGTCCTCGTCCGGGAGACGCCGCTGCTTCGCGGGCAGCAGCGGCAGCACGCTCTGGAGGGCGTAGAGGCAGAAGTGCTTTCCTGACGGGATGCGCAGGCGGCTCGACTCGGTCAGCTCGAAGTAGTCGCCGACGGCGAGGCCGCAGACCGATCGGCCCTCGATGCGCTCGACGGTGACCCGCAGGTCGAACAGGCGCATCTCGGTCACGTGAAGGGCGAGCATACCGCGGGCCGGCTTGCATCCGAGGTACATCTCGGTCAGTCTCGCCCCACGTTCGCGCGGCGGCTCCTACGTCGCCGTCCTCAGTGAAGGAGGCTCCAGATGGCTCACAAGGGAAAAGTGCTCGCGGTCGCCGCAGTCGCCGCCTGCTCGCTGCTCGCGGCCAGCGCGACGCCGGCCGGCCGAGGGTCGACGGCCACCACGGCCGCCCCCTGCTCGTTCGCGCTTCGTCTCGGCGACGTGCTGCCGTTCACCGGGGACCTCGCGGCGTACGGCGCCAACCTCGATCGCGCCGTCAAGCTCGGCGTCGGCCTCCAGAACGCCGCGCTCAAGGCGCAGAAGCTGAAGGCGAGCGTCACGCTCGTCGCCTCCGAGGACGGTCAGACGCAGGCGAGCGCGTCGGTCGAGGCGGCGACGAAGCTCGTCAAGTCGGACAAGGTGGACGTCATCATCGGGGAGATGGCCTCGAGCGCCACGATCCCGATGGCGCAGTCGGTGACGATCCCGAACAAGATCGTCCAGATCTCTCCGACCTCGAGCGCCCCGCAGCTGACGACCATCAAGGACAACGGCTACCTCTGGCGCGTGTACCCGTCGGACGCGCTGCAGGGAAAGGTGCTCGCTCAGGCCGCCCTAGAGGCGTTCGGCAAGGGCGCGACGGTCAACGCCGGCGCCCGCAACGACGCGTTCGGGACGGCGCTCCTGGCGCTCTTCAAGAGCGAGTACACGAAGCGCGGCGGCAAGATCGGTCAGAGCGTCTCGTGGAACCCGAACCAGGCCACCTTCGACACCGAGGCGCAGAGGCTCGTGCAGGGGAATCCGGCCGGGTTCGTGATCGTCGACTTCCCGGACACGTTCGAGAAGCTCGCGCCGTCGCTCGTGCGCTCGGGTAAGTGGAGCGCCGCCAAGACGCTGATGACGGAGGCGATGCGAAACGGGGACGTGCTCACGAAGATCGGCACACCGGTCGACGGGTTGCGTGGAACGGCGGCGAGCGCGGCCGGCGGCCCGGCCGGGAAGTCGTTCGCGAGCTACTGGAAGACGCACGTCAAGGGGGCCAAGCCGTACACGAGCTTCGAGGGCACGGCCCTCGACGCGGCCAACGTCGCCTTCCTCGCGGCGGTGAAAGCGTGCTCGGCGCGACCGGCGAAGATCAAGGCGAGCCTCCGATCCGTCTCGGGCCCTCCGGGCGCGAAGGTGAGCTTCCTGACGCTCGGCCGGGCGATCAAGCTGCTCAGGGCGGGCAAGGACGTCGACTACGAGGGCGCGTTCAGCCCGGTCGACTTCGACGCCAACGGCGATATCGGCTCGGCCGTCTTCGAGATCTGGCGGAACGGCGGCGGCGGCAAGATCAGCACGCTGAAGACCATCACGTTCCACGGTTGACGGTGGAGCGGTACCGGGAGGGCGGCGGCTTCGAGGAGGCCGCCGCCTACTCCCGCGCCGTCCGCCACGGCCACCACGTCGCTGTGAGCGGAACGGCCTCGACGACCGCCGGCGATGCCTACGAGCAGGCGCGGGAGGTGATCGCAAAGGCGCTTGCGGCGGCCGAGCGGCTCGGCGCCCGTCGCGAGGACGTCCTCCGCTCGCGCCTGCTGCTCGCGCCGGGCTGCGACGCGGGCGCCGTGGTGCGGGCCCACGCCGAGGCGTTCACGGGCGCCGAGCCGGCGAACACGACCTACTTCGTCGGCGGGCTGGTGCCCGAGGGCGCGCTCGTCGAGGTCGAGCTCGACGCGATCGTCGACGAGCCGCCGAGGTAGAGCGCCGCCATCTTCGGGTCCTGCAGGAGCTCGGGTCCAGCGCCGGCGAAGGCGTTGCGGCCCATGTCGAGCACGTAGCCCCTGTGCGCGAGCGCGAGCGCCCTGCGAGCGTTCTGCTCGACCATCACGATGCCGATCCCGAGCGCGTTGATCTCCGCGAGCTTGCCGAAGACGAGCTCGACCGCCTGCGGCGCCAGCCCGGCGGACGGCTCGTCGAGCAGCAGGAGCTTCGGCGAGGTGACGAGCGCGCGCGCGAGCGCGACGAGCTTGCGCTGACCACCCGAGAGCGTCCCGGCACGCTGACGGGGCCGCTCGCGGAGGAGCGGGAAGAGGTCGCGGGCACGCTCGAGCGCGGCGCTCCGCTCGGCCTTCGGGGCGCCGAGCGCGCCCACCTTGAGGTTCTCCGCGATCGTGAGGCCGGGAAAGACGTTGTCGATCTGCGGCACGAGGTTGAGGCCGCGGCGCGTCAGCCGGTCGGGCCGCTCGCCGGCGATCTCCTCGCCGGCCAGACGGATGCTCCCGGCGCGCCGGCGCACCAGCCCGTACACGGCTTTCAGGAGCGTCGACTTGCCGGCCCCGTTCGGGCCGACGATGCACACGAGCTCGCCCGCGTCGGCGCGGAGCGAGACGCCGTGCAGGACGACGGCGTCGCCGTAGCCGGCTTCGAGCCCCTCGACCACGAGCAGCGGCTCGGCGCTCACGGCGGCGTCCCGAGGTAGGCGTCGACGACTCGAGGGTCCTCGCGAACCGTGGCCGGCAACCCGGTCGCGATCACGCGGCCCTCGTTCATCACGACGACCGAGTCGCTCACGCGCATGACGAGCTCCAGGTCGTGCTCGACGAGGAGAACCGTGACGCCCTCGTGCTCGCGCAGCGCGAGCACGTGCTCCAGGAGCTGCGCGCGCAGCGTCGGATTGACGCCCGCCATCGGCTCGTCGAGGAGCAAGAGCCGCGGGCCGGTCATGAGCACACGGGCGAAATCGAGCAGCTTGCGCTGCCCGCCCGACAACGTGGCGGCGAGTGCGTCCGCATGGCTCTCGAGCCGGACGAGCGCCAGCAGCTCGTCCGCGCGCGCCCGGGCCGAGCGTTCTCGCCGCCGCACGCTCCCCGGGCGGAGGATCGCCAGCGGAAGGCGCTCTCCGGGATGCCGCACGGCCCCCAGGAGCACGTTCTCGCGCACCGTCATGCGCTCGAGCGTGCGCGGCGTCTGGAAGGTGCGGACGAGGCCGGCTCGTGCGATCGCGTACACCGGTCGCCGCTCCATGCGGCGCCCGGCCAGCAGGACGTGTCCCGCCTCGGCACGGAGGAAGCCGCTGACGACGTTGAAGAGCGTGGACTTGCCGGCGCCGTTCGGCCCGATCAGCGACGTGATCGAGCCCTCGTCGACGGCGAACGTGGCGCCGTCCACGGCGCGGACCCCCCCGAAGCGGCGCACCAGCCCCTCGACCTCGAGCAGCGCGCTCACTCGAGCACGAGCTCCTCGCGCCGGCCGAGCAGGCCCTGCGGCCGGAAGAGGACCAGGCCGATGATCGCCAGGCCGATCACGATCAGCCGCAGATAGGCGCGCTCGGCCGAGTCGAACCACGCGAAGGGGGCGAAATCGAAGAAGCGGGTGCCTGCGAAGAGCACGCCGAAGACGACTGCGCCGACGGGCACGGCGAAGAAGCGGCCGAGGCCGCCGAGGATCACGATCATCCACGCGAAGAACGTCAGCAGCGGGGCGAAGTCGTTGGGGCTGAAGAACGAGAACTGCCACGCGTAGAAGCAGCCGGCGAGCCCGGCGAGCGCCGACCCGAGCGCGAGCGCTTGCAGCTTGAAGGCGAACACGTTCTTGCCGAGCGAGGCGGCGGCGTCCTCGTCCTCCCGGATCGCGCGCAGCACCCGGCCCCAGGGAGTCCGCCCAGCCGCCCAGAGGCCGGAGCACGCGAGGAGCGCGACGAGCCAGACCACGACGAGCATCGTGGCGTCCTTCGAGCCGAGGTGGAGCGCGGACTGGAGCCAGCTCTGGAAGCGCTCCCACTCGCCGTTGTAGGAGGCCGCCTCGCCGGTGGCGGCCAGGTTGATCGTGCCCTGTGATCCGCCCGTCAGGCGGTCCTCGTTCGTGGCGACGTAGCGGACGATCTCCGAGAAGGCGATCGTCGCGATCGCGAAGTAGTCGGCGCGTAGCCGCAACGTCGGCAAGCCGACGACGACGCCGGCGAGGGCAGCCGCGAGGATCGCGAGCACGGCAGCGAGCCACAGGCTCCAGCCGGCCTTCACGACGAGAATGGCCATCGTGTAGGCGCCGATCGCCATGAAGGCGACATGACCGAAGTTGAGGAGACCGCCGAAACCGAACTCGAGCTGGAGGCCGAGCCCGAGCAGGGTGTAGATGCCGGCGACGACCCCGACGAAGGCCCAGAACTCGCCGCTCGCGATCGTGCTCACAGCGTCCGAGCCCTTCCGAGCAGCCCCTGCGGGCGCACGAGCAGCACGGCGATCAGCACGGCGAAGGCGACGACCGGCTTGTAGACCGGGTTGACGCCGCCGTGGAAGCCGGGCCAGGTCGAGAGCTCGGTTGCGAGCCCGAGCACGAGCCCACCCGCCAGCGCGCCGTAGGCGCTGCCGACGCCGCCCAGCACGACGGCGGCGAAGATCGGCAGCAGCAGCGAGAAGCCGAAGTTGGGATCGAAGCTGCTCTGCACGAGCGCGGCGAGCACGCCGGCCAGGCCCGCGAGCAGGCCCGACACGATCCAGGTCAGGACGACGACGCGGCCCGTGTCGATGCCGGCGACGGCGGCGAGCGAGCGGTCGTCGGCGACGGCGCGCAGCACGCGGCCGAGCGAGCTCGCCCCGAGCATGATCCCGACCAGGACGATCGCGACGATCGCGACCACGACGGCTACACCCTGGCTCCCGGACAGCCGGACGGAGCCGAGGACGTAGACCTTGTACGGGTCGACGTCGTAGGAGCGTGGCTGGGGGCCGGCGACGAGGAAGATCGCCTGGCGCAGGACGAGCGCGAGCCCGATCGACGCGAGGAAGAGGCTCATGAACCCGGCGCGGCGCGTCCGCAGCGGTCGCCAGAGGACGCCCTCCAACGCGACCGACAGGATCGCGGTGGCCACCATCGCGAGCGCGGCCGCGACGACCATCTGCAAGCCGAATCGAGTGTTGAAGAGCACGGCGACGAAGGCGCCGAACGTCATGACGTCGCCGTAGGCGAAGTTGACGAGCCGCAGGACGCCGTAGACCAGCGAGACGCCGACAGCGGCGATCGCGAAGACGGTGCCGGTGACCAACCCGTTGGCCGCGAGCTGCAGGAACACCGACTACACCACCTGAGGCTCGGGAACGAGGCGATCCTCGGCGAACCGGCCGAGGTCGAGGATCGCAAGCGCCTCGTGCTCGCCGGCGCCGGTGACCGCGTCGGCGACGATGCGGCCGACGGCCGGCGCGAGCATGAAGCCGTGCCCGCTGAAGCCCGCGGCAAGCCATAGCCCGTCCTCGCCGGCCACGGCGCCGATGATCGCCTGCCGGTCGGGGGTGACGTCGTAGACGCCGTGGACGAGCGTCGTGAAGTCGACGTACTCGAGCACGGGCAAGAGCTCGCGGATCGTACGGCGAATCGCCTCACGCCATCGCGGCGCCCCCGCGTCGGAGGCGCCGACGGCGGAGAGGTCGCTCGCCAGCACGCGTCCATCCGCGAGCTGCTTGGCCGCGAAGCGCCGCTCGACCGAGACGACGAGCGGCTCGACGAGGCGCTCGCGGATCGGCTCCGACAGGAAGAGCCAGCGGCTCTCCGGCTCGATCGGCACCTCGACTCCGAGTGGCTCGAGCAGCGCGGGCGTGTCCACTCCGGCCGCGACCACCACCGCGTCCGCCCGAGCACGGACCCCGCCGGTCAGGGTGAGCAGCCAGCCCGCGCCGTCCCGATGCAGGCCGGTGACCTCACCGATCTCGACGTGAGCCTCACGGGCGAG
Source organism: Gaiellales bacterium (assembly GCA_038232215.1). Lineage (GTDB taxonomy): Bacteria > Actinomycetota > Thermoleophilia > Gaiellales > Gaiellaceae > JBBSIG01. Next base: position 7,890 of record JBBSIG010000009.1, read on the forward strand.
CGCCGCGAGCACGGACTGCGGCCGGTCGACGTAGCCGTCCTCGGCGCACCAGGAGGCGCCGGCGAGCGGTCCGGAGGCCAGGCCGGGCACCAGCCTCGCGGCTTCGCTCGCATCGACGACGCGGGACGGCACTCCCACGCCCGCCTGGAGTGCTGCGTTCGCGCGTAGCTGCTCGAGCGCCCCTTCGGAGTGGGCGAGGAACAGGTAGCCGCAGGGCGTGAAGGGGAGCTCTACCGGGCCGCCGAGAAGCTCGTCGGCGCTTCGGTAGAAGCCGACCGACTCTCGCGCGAGGCGGCAGTTCACCGCGGTTCCCCATTGCTGGCGCACCCCACCCGGCTGGACACCCGACGCGCCGGCGGCAACACCCTGACGCTCGAGCACGAGCGCCTCGAGGCCGTGCCGGCGAAGATGCCAGGCGATCGAGAGCCCGATCACTCCGGCGCCGACGACGGCCACATCGGACCGGCGCACGAGCTCGGAGTCGCTGCTGGCGGCGGCCACGAGGTCGTGACGATGATCGAAACAGCGCCGGCCCGCAAGCGCTCAGGCGGGCCCCCGGCGGACGCAGGCGCGCCGGGCGGTCCTACGCGTCGTGCACGTCGACCGCGCCCACCGGAGGCGCGCTGTCCGGATCGGCGAGCGAGCTCGCGGAGCCGTCGGCACCGGCGTCGCGGGCTCCGAGACCGGCCGCTGCGCGGAGCGCGTCCGCCTTGTCGATGCGCTCCCAGAGGAAGTCCCGGTCGTCCCGGCCGAAGTGGCCGTAGGCCGCGGTCTTCGCGAAGATCGGACGACGCAGGTCGAGCTCGCGCAGGATCGCGGCCGGCCGCAGGTCGCAGTGCTCGCCCACCAGCTGCTCGATCCGCGCGGCGGGGATCCGCTCCGTCCCGAAGGTGCTGACGGTGACCGAGACGGGGTGCGCGACCCCGATCGCGTAGGCCACGTTCACCTCGCAGCGATCGGCGAGATCGGCCGCGACCACGTTCTTCGCGACGTAGCGGGCGGCGTAGGCCGCGGAGCGGTCGACCTTCGTCGGATCCTTGCCCGAGAACGCGCCGCCGCCGTGACGCGCCGCGCCGCCGTACGTGTCGACGATGATCTTGCGCCCGGTCAGGCCGGTGTCGCCCATCGGCCCGCCGACCACGAACTTGCCCGTCGGGTTGACGTACACGAAGTCCCGTTCCTCGAGCCGCTTCTCGTCGTAGAGGTGGTGCGGCAAGATCGGCCGCAAGACCTGCTCGATCACGTCTGGCTTGATCAGCGCGTCCACGTCGAGTCCCTCTCGATGCTGCGTGGAGACGAGCACTCGCTCGATCTCCACCGGCCGCTGGCGGCCGTGCTCGTCGACCTCGTAGCGAACGGTGACCTGCGCCTTTCCGTCCGGGCGCAGGTACGGCAGCAGCTCGGCCCGCCGCACCTCGGCGAGGCGCCTGCAGATCTTGTGGGCGAGCATGATCGGCAGGGGCATCAGCTCCTCGGTCTCGTTCGAGGCGTAGCCGAACATCATCCCCTGGTCGCCGGCGCCCACCCGGTCGAGCGGGTCGTCGTCTCCAGGGTCGTGCTGCACCTCGTACGACGAGTCGACTCCCTGGGCGATGTCCGGCGACTGCTCGTCGATCGCCACGATCACGCCGCACGTCTCGGCGTCGAAGCCGAACTTCGCGCGCGTGTAGCCGATCTCGGTGATCTTCTTGCGGACGAGCCGGGGGATGTCGACGTAGGTCTCTGTCGTGATCTCGCCCGCCACGACGACGAGTCCCGTCGTGATCAGCGTCTCGCACGCCACCCGGCCCTCGGGGTCGTCGGCGAGGACGGCGTCGAGGACGGCGTCCGAGATCTGGTCGGCCACCTTGTCCGGGTGGCCCTCGGTGACGGACTCCGAGGTGAATCGGAACTCGCTGCTCGGCATCGCGCTCGACCTCCCTACTTGATCTGCAAGAAGCTTGCGAAGCTCGAGTCGGTCTGCCCGACCGTCGCGTACGCGATCAGGGTGCGGAGTGGCTCGAGATTCTGCTGGACGTCGGCGGGAAGCGGCTGCCCGGCGATCTGCGCCAGCCCCTCGATCAGGGGCAGCGAGTCCTTCATGTTCACGTAGAGGAATCCATTCGTCTCGTCCGGCATGCCGACCAGGTCGCGCGCCGACTTGAACGCGTCGTCGTCGACGAGCTTCTGGCCGCCGCCCTCGAGCCCGCGAATCCCGGTCGACGAGGTCGTGACGACCAGCTTCCCGTCGAAGGCCGCGTAGAGGAGAGCGAACCGACCGAGATCGAGCTCCTTCGCAGACACGCCGCCGACCTGCCTGGGGACGGGCTGCCGTCCGCCCAGAAGCCCGCCGAAGCTCGCGATCAGCTCGTCGACCGAGGCGACGGCCTGCGTCTCGTCGTCGACCTGGGTGACGAGCGTCACCTCCGGTATCGGCGTCCCGGGACGAACGTAGAGAGCTCCCTCCTTCCGCAGCAGCGGGCCGAGCTTGCCGAGCGCGGCCGCCACGGCGCCGAGCTGGGGGATGCCCTGCAGGAAGGGATTCGAGCGGAGCTGATCGAGCGCCTGGCCCGCGCCGCGGAACGACAGGTAGACGAGCGCGCCGGCCGGGACCTGCGAGACGAGCTGCGACGCGTACGCAGGCCCGAGCTGACCGCTCTTCGCGCCCTCGCCCTTCGCCGAGCCCTCGAGCCGCAGACCGTCGTCGGAGGCCACCAGGTCGGCGACGAGATAGGTCAACTTGCCCTGTCCTTCGAGTGCGCCGGCAGAGCGGCCGAGGACGCGCTTGAGCGAGGTCGTGGCTCGGTCGCCGTTCACGTAGACCTTCGCCACGGCCTCCTCCGGAAGCTTTCCGAAGGCGCCCTCGAAGGTCGCATCCTCGGCGAGCGAAGCGCCCGAGCCGAGGTTGCGGGCGCGGTCGAGCGTCGCCTGATCCTGCGCGATCGCCGTCCAGCCGTCGATCTCGGCGGACACCGGGTGCGGCGCGTCGCCCTTCTGCAGCAGGGCGCTCAGCCTTTCCCGATCCTTCGGCTTGGTGTAAGCGACGGCGTCGACGCCCGAGCCGGCGGAGTCGGCGAGCACGGCGATTCCGAGCTCGGGGCCGAGCGCCGGCTTCACGTCCCGCTCGAAGTCCACGCCGTTCTTCTGCAGCTCGCCGCGCAGCCTCTGGAGCGCGCGATCCTTGCCGGGGAACTCGTCGAGCAGCTTCTCGACCGTGTTCCACTGCTCCGAGTCGAGATCCGTGTCGATCGCGACGAAGGCGATGGAGTCGGCCGGCGCGACGGACGCGGCGGCGCCCGTCCCCGCGGCGGGCGTCGTGTCGCTCGTCCCGCCGCAGCCTCCGGCGACGAGAGCCAGAGACGTCAGCAGGCCCGCTGCAAGCGCTCGCATCGATCGCAGTGTAGTTCGCGCTGCGGCCGGGTCAACGTGAAGGCGCTCGAGCCCACTCCCCGGTCGGCCGGCGCCCCATCAGGCCCGCGACGAGAGAGGCGAGATCCCCCCCCTCGAGCACCCGGCAGACGCCCTCGGTGATCGGCAGCTCCACCCCGAGGCGGCGGCCGAGATCACGCAGCACGGGGGCCGTCGTGAGTCCCTCCACGACCGTGCCGACCTCGGCAGCCGCCTCAGGCGCCGAGGCTCCGCGGGCGATGAGCTCGCCCGCGCGCCGGTTGCGGCCGTGCCGGCTCTCGCAGCTCACGATCAGATCGCCCATCCCGGCGAGCCCGGCGAACGTCTCGGGACGGCCGCCGCAGGCCTCGCCGAGCCGGGACATCTCCGCCAGGCCGCGGGTGATCACGGCCGCCTTCGCGTTGTCGCCGAGCCCGAGCCCGTCCACGCCCCCGGCGGCGAGGGCGATCACGTTCTTCGCGGCGGCGCAGAGCTCGACCCCGACGAGGTCCGGATTCAGGTACACGCGAAACGTCAGGGAGTTGATCGCGTTCTGGAGCAGCTCCCCGAGCTCGCCGTCCTCGCTCGCGATCACCGCCGCGGTCGGGAGCCCGTCGGCGATCTCCGCCGCGATGTTCGGGCCCGACAGAACGGCCACGCGACCCGAGCCGACCCGCGTCGAGAGCCGCTCGCCCGTTGCCGGATCGAGCCCCTTCGTCAGGCTCAGCACCGGAACGCCGTCGGGCACCGTCCCCGCCACCTCCGCGAACGCGGAGCTCGGGACGGCGAGCACGACGAGGTCCACGCCGCCGAGGGGCGCCTCGGCGAGCGCGCACGTCCGGATGCCGCCGAGATCGATCTGCGGCAGATAGCGCGGGTTGCGGCCCGTGGCCGCGATCGCGCCGGCCTGCGCGGCGTCGCGGCAGGCGAGCACGACGTCGTGCCCCCGGTCGGCGAGCAGCCGCGAGAACGCCGTCCCCCACGAGCCGCCGCCGACGACCAGGGTCTCCAACGGCGGGTTCCGAGCGGTCATCTACCCCCGGGAGACGAAGTCGATCGAGACCGGGACGCCGTCGAGCCGGAAGCGCTCGCGCAGCTCGTTCTCGACCCAGTAGCCGTAGTCGCGCGTGACGAGGGCCGCGTCGTTGACGTGCAGGCGGAAACGGGGCGGCCTGGTGCGCACCTGCGAGCCGTACAGCAGGTTGAGCCGCTTGCCACCCCGCGCGGGGGCCTGGCGACGCGCCCGGAGCTCCTGGAGCGCGCGGTTCAGCTCGGCCGTCGCGACACGCCCCGCATAGCGGTCGAACAGCTCCTCGGTGGCGTCGAGCAGCCGCTCGATCCCCCGCCCGGTCACGGAGGAGACCGCGATCGCGCCCGGCCGCTGGCGGAGCCGCCGGGCGAGCACCGGCCGGACCTCCTCGATGGTCACGCTCTTGCGGTCCCATTTCGAGAGGACGACGAGGGTCGCGCAGTCGGTCTTGCGGGCGACGTCGGCGACCGCGATATCGCCCTCCACGATGCCCTCGCTCGCATCGATGAGGACGAGCGCGACGTCGGCGCGCTCGGCCGCCTCGCGCGCACGAAGCTCCGAGTAGTACTCGATCCCCTGCCGGTGCTTGCGCTTGCGTCGCAGGCCGGCGGTGTCGACGAGGACGAACGTCCGCTCGCCGCGAGCGAGCTGGGTGTCGATCGAGTCGCGCGTCGTTCCCGGCACCTCGGACACGATCACCCGCTCGCGACCGAGCAGCGCGTTCAGCAGGCTCGACTTGCCCACGTTCGGGCGGCCGAGGATCGCGACGCGGATCGCCTCCTCCCCGCTCTCGGAACGGGTCGAGCGGCCCGGGAGCAGGTCCACGATCGTGTCGAGCAGATCGCCCGTGCCGTGCCCGTGCAGCCCCGAGAGCGGTACCGGCTCTCCCAGCCCCAGGCGGTGGAACTCGAGCGCCTCCACGTCCCGCCGCGGGTCGTCTATCTTGTTCGCGACGAGCAGAACGGGCTTTCGTGCCGCGCGCAGGATGGCCGCGATCTCCTCGTCTCCCGGCGTCACGCCGGCCCGGGCGTCGGTCAGGAAGAGGACGACGTCGGCCTCGGCGACCGCCTCGCGCGCCTGCTCGACGATCGAGCGGGTGATCGGCGAGGAGTCGGCGACGTCGACGCCGCCCGTGTCGACGAGGAGGAAGCGCTTCCCCGCCCAGTCGCACACGAGCTCCTTGCGGTCGCGCGTGACGCCCGGCGTCTCGTGCACCACGGCCGCGCGGGTGGTGGTGAGGCGGTTGACGAGTGTCGACTTGCCCACGTTCGGAAAGCCGACGATCGCGACCGTTCCGAGCAGAGGTGGAGCAGCCTCGTCCGGTCTGACGTCCTCCTCCTCTGTCCTCAACGGACACCTCGCAGGCGCCCGAACCGGACCCGCCTCGAAGGGCCGTGACCCCGGGTCTGACCCTGGGTCACGGCCCTTCGAGCCAGTTGTGGACGAAGCGTTGCGGAATCGTTACGGGTCATCGGCGCGGCGGAGTCGCCACCCTCGGACGGCCGAGCGCGTGCACGGTCCTGAGCCATTCCCAGAGCCGCCGCAGCTCGCGCTCGACCTCGGCCGAGGCCTCCCGGTAGCCCCTGCCGTTTCGAGGCAGAGCGTCGAAGTACATCGGCTCGCCCCACGCGATCGAGACCGGCTCGAAGCCCCCGACCCGCCACGCCTCGGTACCGTGGATGGCGGCCGGGACGACGGGCACCGACTCCTGGAGGGCGACCATCGCCGCGCCGGGCTGCACGGTGCCCGGGACGCGCGCGAGCTGGCGGGTGCCCTCGACGAAGAGTCCGAGCGCGCGGCCGTTCCGCACGACCTCGCGCATGAGCCGGACCGCCTCGCGATCGGACTCGCCGCGGCTGACCGAGAACGTCCCGAAGGAGCGGATGAGCTGGCCGAGGCCCGGGATGCGATGGGCCTCCGCCTTGGCCATGTAATGGATCGTGCGCGGCGAGGCGGCCCCGAACGCGGCCGGATCGAGCCAGTGGAAGTGATTGAAGGCGAGCACGATCCCGCCCTCTGCGGGAACGCGCTCGACGCCGTAGGTGCGAAGCGGCGCGACCAGGCGGACGAGCGGCTCGAGCGTGACGCGCCCGACCGCCCACACGGCGTCGACGCGGTTCACCGAGCGGTGCTCGGGGCCGCTGTCGCCCGGGCGCGTACGAGCACCTCGATCCGGCCGACCACCTCGTCGACCTCGAGCTCGGTCGTGTCGATCAGCTCGGCGTCCGGGGCGGGCCGCATCTGGGCGGCGTCGCTCTCGTCGCGGATCCGGAGGTCGGTCGCGAGCGCGTCGGCGCCGATCCCCGGGCGGTCGGCCATCCGCCGCCGCGCGCGAACGGTGGTGTCGGCGACGAGGTAGACCTTCACGGCGGCCGCGGGCGCCACGACGGTGCCGATGTCGCGACCCTCGATTACGGCGTCCCCCGTCTCGGCGAGCTCCCGCTGGCGGACGCGCATCACCCGCCGCACCGAAGGGTGACGGGCGACGACCGGGACGAGGCGGTCGATCCGCGGCTCGCGGATGGACGCCGTGACGTCGATCCCGTCGATCCAGACGCGACCCGCGGCGTCGAACGTGACCGGCTGCCGCTCGGCCAGCTCGGCCAGGCGCTCGCCCTCCCCGAGCGGGACGCCGCGCCGCATCGCGAGCCACGTGAGCGCCCGGTACATGGCGCCCGTGTCCAGGTAGCGGAAGGCCAGCCGCTCGGCGAGCCGTCGCGCGACGGTGCTCTTTCCGGCCCCCGCGGGGCCGTCGATCGCGACGATCACCGACCGTTTCCCGCCGTGCGGCAGGAGCTCGAGCACGTGGAATCTCTCGCTTGCGACGTGGTCACGGCGTCTCGGAGCGTCGTCGAGCGACGCTCTCCAGGAGCTCGAAGAATCCGGGGAAGCTTACCGCGACCGCCTCGGGCCCCTCGACCTCCACGCCCTCCCGGGAGACGAGTCCGGCCACGGCGCCGAGGATCGCGAGCCGGTGATCCCCCCGCGAGGCGAGCGTGCCACCCTTCGGCCGCGTCGGCACCCCCGTCACGCGGAAGCCGTCGTCGCTCGCCCGGATCCGAACGCCGACCGCTCGAAGCCCTTCCGTCACCCCGTCGATCCGGTCGCTCTCCTTCGCCCGGAGCTCCTCCGCGCCCCGGACGACGCTCTCGCCCCGCGCGCACGCCGCCGCCAGCGCGAAGAGGGGGAGCTCGTCGACGAGCCGGGGAACCTCCTCCGGCGCGATCGCCGTCGCGACGAGCGCCGCCGAGCTCACCTCGAGATCGGCCACCGGCTCGCCGCCGAGCCGCCGCCGGTTGAAGACGCCGATGCGAGCGCCCATCCGCTCGAGGACGTCGAGCAGCCCCGTTCGCGTCGGGTTCACGCCCACGTCGTGGATCGTCAGCTCCGAGCCGGGGAGCAGCGTCGCGGCGACGAGGAACGGGGCGGCCGAGGAGAAGTCGCCGGGGACGGCTACCGATTCGAGTGCCAGCCGCCTCGCGCGGCCGACCGAGACGGAGCTCGGCCGGCGTGTGACACGGGCGCCGGCGGCGGCCAGCATCAGCTCCGTGTGGGTGCGGGTCGGAGCCGGCTCCACGACCGTCGTCCGGCCCTCCGCCTGGATCCCCGCGAGCAGGACGGCCGACTTCACCTGCGCGCTCGCGACCGGCAGGCGGTAGTCGATCGCGCGCAGCGGCGCGCCGTCGACCACGAGCGGGGGACGCCCGCCCTCGGTCTCGACCCGCGCCCCCATGCGCGCGAGCGGCTCGGCGACCCGGGCCATCGGGCGCGAGCGCAGGGACTCGTCGCCGGTCAGCTCGAAGCGGCCGCGCTGCCCCGCGAGCAGACCGGCGAGGAGCCGGAGCAGCGTGCCCGCGTTGCCGCAGTCGATCGGCCGCCCGGGGGCGACCAGCCCGCTCAGGCCGACGCCCGAGACGGTCAGGGAGCTTCTCCCGTGCTCGGCCACGTCCACGCCGAGAGCCCGCACGGCGGCGAGCGTCGCCTCCGTGTCGGCCGAGCGCCCGAAGCCCTCGATCCGCGTCTCGCCCTCGCAGACCGCCCCGACCAGAAGCGCCCGGTGCGAGACCGACTTGTCGCCCGGGACCACGATGTGCCCCGCGAGCGAGCCGGCCGGCTCGAAGCGCATCAGCGCTCGTCCAGCACGGGCGAGACGTCGACGCCGTAGCCCTGCGCGTCGAGGAGAGCCGCGGCCCTCCGCGCCTCGGACTCGCCCGTGACGAGCACGGTCAGCACGCCGCCCCGCTCGGGCGAGCGGTGCTCGAGCTCGAAGTCCTCGATGTTGATCCGCTCGGCGCCGAGCGCCTGCGTGATCGCGGCGAGCACCCCCGGGCGGTCGGGCACGTGCACGAGCAGCCGGTGGAGCCGGCCCGGATCCGGGTAGGCGTCGGCGAGGAGGAGACGCTTCTTCCCGGCCGCCTCCCCGATCCAGCGCGCGAGGAAGCCCGCGTCGCCGGCCTCGAGCGCCTGCTCGAGCCGCTCGACCCGCCGCCGGTGCTCGCGCAGCGACTGGGCGAGCTCGTCGGCGTTCTCGAGGAAGATGTCGACCCAGATGCGAGGGTTGGCGCCGGCGACCCGCGTCATGTCGCGCAGCGATCCGCCGGCGGCGGCAAGCGGCTGGTGACCCTCGATCGGCGCCGCCCCGACCTGGTTCAGGAGCAGGTTCGCGAGCGCGTGCGGCAGGTGACTCGTCAGCGCGAGCAGCCGGTCGTGGGCCGCGGGCTCGACCGCGACCGGGACGGCGCCGAGGGACGCGACGAAGCCGTGCAGCGCCCGGTACCGCTCCGCCTTGGTGACCGCCGACGGCGTCAGGAACCAGGTCGCCCCGTCGAAGAGGTCGGCACGCGCGTGCGCGGGTCCGTGCGCCTCCGAGCCGCAGACCGGATGCCCGCCGACGAAGCGCGCGCTCCCGGCGGCGGCTGCGCAGACCGCGCCCTTCGTCGAGCCGACGTCGGTGACCGTGCAGCCCTCCCCGCTGGCGCCGAGCGCCGCCTCCGCCTCGGACGGCAGCACCGCGACCGGGACCGCGAGCACCGCGAGCTCCACCTCGCCGACCGCCTCCTCCAGGCTCCCGGCCGCGACGTCGAGCGCGCCGCGCTCGCGGGCAAGCTCGAGCGAGCCGCGATCCCGGTCGAAGCCGCACACCCGCTCCACCCCGGCCCGCTTCGCGGCGAGGCCGACGGAGGCGCCGATCAGCCCGGTGCCGACGATGCCGAGGCGCGCGAGCATTCAGCGGTGCGGGCGGCGGCGCCGCGCGCTCACGCCGGCGTCTCGCGCCGCCGCATCAGCTCGGCGAGGCGGAAGGCGAGATCGAGCGACTGCCGCGCGTTCAGCCTCGGGTCGCAGAGCGTCAGGTAGCGGTGGTCGAGCTGCTCCTCGAGCAGCCGCTCCGACCCGCCGAGGCACTCCGTCACGTCGTCCCCCGTGAACTCCAGGTGGACACCGCCCGGCCAGGGTCCCTCGCTGCGGTGCACGGCGAAGAAGCCCTCGATCTCGGCCATCACGTCGTCGAAGCGCCGCGTCTTGCGGCCGGACCCGCTCGTGAAGACGTTCGCGTGCATCGGGTCGCAGACCCAGACGACCGGGTGCCCGGCGTCGCGCACGGCCCGGACGAGCGGCGGCAGCAGCTCGCGGACCCGCTCGGAGCCGAGCCGCGCGACGAGGCTCAGCCGCCCGGGCACGCGCTCGGGGTTCAGGCGCTCGCAGAGCTCGAGCGTCTCCTCGGGCGTCGCGCTCGGGCCCAGCTTGAGGCCGAGCGGGTTGTGCACGCCCGCGAAGAACTCCACGTGCGCCCCGTCGAGCTGGCGCGTGCGGTCGCCGATCCAGAGCATGTGGGCCGAGCAGTCGTACCAGTCGCCAGTCAGCGAGTCTCGGCGGGTGAGCCCCTGCTCGTAGTCGAGCAGCAGGCCCTCGTGACTCGTCCAGAAGTCCACCTGGTGGAGCTGCTGCTCGCTGCCGAGGTCGATGCCGCAGGCGGCCATGAAGCGGAGGGCCTGCTCGATCTCCGAGGCGATGACGCCGTAGCGCCGGCCCTCGAGCGAGCTCGCGACGAACTCCTGGTTCCACATCTGCACCTGGTTCAGGTCGGCGAAGCCGCCCTTCGTGAACGCGCGCAGCAGGTTGAGCGTCGCCGCCGACTGGTGGTAGCCCTCCAGCATGCGCTCGGGGTCGGGCGCGCGGTCGGCCGCCGTGGGCGCGTCGCCGTTCACCATGTGCCCGCGGAAGGACGGCAGCTCCACCCCGTCCACCGTCTCGGTCGGCGAGGAGCGCGGCTTCACGAACTGGCCGGCGATGCGCCCCACCTTCACGACCGGCAGCGTGGCGCCGTACGTAAGCACGGCCGCCATCTGCAGCAGGATCTTCAGCTTCTCGCGGATCGTGACCGCCGAGAAGTCCCCGAACGACTCGACGCAGTCGCCGGCCTGGAGGAGGAACGCGCGCCCGGCGGCGGCCTCGCCGAGCGCGGCCGTCAGCTGGCGGGCCTCGCCGGCGAAGACGAGCGGCGGCAGGCTCGCGAGGCGCGCTCTGGCGGCCTCCGCCCGCGCCTCGTCGGGCCACTCGGGTTGATGGCGCGCGGCCAGCCCTCGCCACGAGGACGGTGACCACGTCGACACGGGGGACGCCGCTGCGAAGGCTCTCCGACTCATGGCGCTGCCAGTGTAGTGACCCTCTTCTCGCCGCCCCGCCCTCCTTCGGGCAGACTCTCCCGCTCCCGTGGGGACGAGCGACCTGAACGCCGACCCGCTCGCTCGCGAGCTGCGCGAGCGCATCTCCGCAATCGACCGCTCGCTCGTCGAGGCCGTCAACGAGCGCCTCGAGGTCGTCGCCCGGCTCTGGCATCACAAGGAGTCGCTCGGCGTCGGCTCGCTCGACCGCGAGCGCGAGGCGCAGCTACGCGCCGACCTCGTGCGCCTCAACCCCGGCCCGCTCTCGGGCGAGGGGTTGGAGGAGCTGCTGACGGCGATCCTCGATCTGACGAAGCGCGAGCTCGGGCGGCGCGTCCAGCGGGATTGACGCGCGTCGCCTCGTCCGCCCGATGAAGCAGTCCCACATCCCGACCGATCTCGTCACGCCGCTCGGGGCATACCTGCGGCTCGCCGCCGGCAGCCGCGCGAGCTTCCTGCTCGAGTCCGTCGAGCGCGGCCGGCTCGGCCGTTCCTCGTTCGTTGGCAGCGGCTCGCGGGTCGTCTCCTTCGAGCAGGCCGAGCGCAGCGGCGGGGCGGTCGTCGGTTACCTCGGCTACGACCACGTCGCGACGCTCGAGCCGAGCGTCGAGCTGCCCGCCGACGGGCCCGGCCTGCCCGAGTCGCGCTTCCTGGTGGCCGAGACGATGGTCCGCTTCGACCACGCGCTCGGGGTCGCGGAGGTGCTCTGCGGCGATCCGGAGGAGACGGCTCGCCTGCTCGAGGAGCCGCACGAGGCCCCGGGACGGGACAGCGCCGTCGGGTCGGGCCGAGCGGCTCGCCGCTTTCCCGCCCGCGCCGACTACGAGACAGGAGTACGCCGCGCGCAGGAGCACATCCGGGCCGGCGACGCCTTCCAGATCGTCCTCTCGCAGCGGGTCGAGCGGCCGACCGCGTGCAGCGCGCTCGAGCTCTACCGGGCGCTCCGCCGGGTCAACCCCTCGCCCTACCTCTTCCTGCTCGAGCTCGACGGCCTGGCCCTGATCGGCTCGTCGCCCGAGACGCTCGTCAAGGTCGAGGGCAGCCGCGCGGCCGTGAATCCGATCGCCGGCACGACGACCCCCGGCGAGGGCGACGCCGAGCGGCTGCTCGCCTCCGAGAAGGATCGGGCCGAGCACGTGATGCTGGTCGACCTCGGGCGGAACGATCTCTCGAGGGTCTGCGAGCCGGGGAGCGTCGCGGTCGAGCGCTTCCTCGAGCCCGAGCGCTTCTCCCACGTGACCCATCTCGTCTCGGAGGTCGCGGGCCGGCTGCGCCCGGACGTCTCGCCCTTCGACGTCCTGCGCACCTGCTTCCCGGCCGGCACGGTCTCGGGCGCGCCCAAGGTGCGGGCGATGCAGCTGATCTCCGAGCTCGAGGGGTACCGCCGTGGCCCCTACGCAGGTGCCGTGGGCTACGCGCTGCCCGGCGGGGCGCTCGACACGTGCATCGGCATCCGCACGATCGTGCTCACGGGCGGCGTCGCGCTGCTGCGGGCGGGCGCGGGCATCGTGGCCGACTCGGATCCGGCCGCCGAGCACCAGGAGTGCCTCGACAAGCTCGCCGCGCTGGAGGCGGCGATCGACCTGGCCGAGGCCCGGGCGTGATCCTGCTCGTCGACAACTACGACAGCTTCACGTACAACCTCGCGCACCTCTTCGGCGCGCTCGGCGCCGAGGTGCTCGTGCGCCGGAACGACGCGCTCGACGCGGACGAGGCCGAGCGGCTCGCGCCCTCGCACCTCGTCGTCTCGCCCGGTCCCGGACGGCCGGCCGACGCGGGAGCGACGCTCGAGCTCGTGCGCCGGCTGGCGCCCCGGGTCCCCACGCTCGGCGTCTGCCTCGGACATCAGGCGATCGTCGAGGCGTTCGGGGGAGAGATCGGACCCGCGCGGACGCTCGTACACGGCAAGGCGAGCCCGGTGCGCCACGACGGCCGCGGCCTCTTCAGCGGCCTGCCGGAGGCCTTCGACGCCGGCCGCTACCACTCCCTCGCCGCGACGCGCGTCCCCGAGGCGCTCGAGGTCTCGGCCACGGGCGACGACGGCGAGGTGATGGCCGTCCGGCACCGGGAG
>JBBSIG010000010.1:0-20915 GCA_038232215.1 Gaiellales bacterium
GTCGACTCGATCCCGACGAGCGCCGGGCAGGAGGATCACGTCTCGATGGGGAACGCGGCCGGCCTGAAGGCGTGGCAGGTGCTCGCGAACGCCGAGCGCGCGCTCGCGATCGAGCTGCTCGCCGCCGCCCAGGCGGTCGAGGTCCTGGCTCCGCTCGAGCCGGGCGTGGGCGGCCGCGCGACGCACGCCGCAGTACGCTCGCTCTCCCCGCGCCTGCGTGACGATCGACCCCTCGCGCCCGACATCGAGCTCGTCGCGGCGAGCATCCGGGACGGCTCTCTCGTCGACGCCGTCGAGACCGAGGTGGGTGAGCTCCTCTGAGAGCCCATCCGGAGTGACGGCCGGGGCGCCCGTGAGTGCGACCGCCTCGTCCCTCGAGGTCGCCGTCGAGTCGCTCTGCGGCGATCTCTCGCGCGTCCGCGCCCCCCGCGGCACCGAGCTGAACGCCCGCTCGTGGTCGACCGAGGCGCCGCTGCGGATGCTGCTGAACAACCTAGATCGCGAGGTCGCCGAGCGTCCGGAGGAGCTCGTCGTCTACGGGGGCTCGGGCAAGGCCGCGCGCAGCCACGACGCCCTGCGGGCGATCGTTCGCTCGCTGCTACGGCTAGCCGCGGACGAGACGCTCCTCGTCCAGAGCGGCAAGCCGGTCGGCGTCTTCCGCACGCACGCGGGCGCTCCGCGCGTCCTGATCGCGAACTCGCTGCTCGTCCCGCGCTGGGCGACCTGGGACGAGTTCCGGCGCCTCGAGGCCGAGGGTCTGACCATGTTCGGGCAGATGACGGCCGGGAGCTGGATCTACATCGGCACGCAGGGCATCCTCCAGGGCACCTACCAGACGTTCGCCGCCGCGGGCGAGCGCCACTTCGGCAGCCCCGAGCTGACCGGGCGCACGATCCTGACCGCCGGGCTCGGCGGCATGGGGGGCGCACAGCCGCTCGCGGGCACCATGGCGGGCGCGGCGGTGCTGTGCGTCGAGGTCGACCCCGCGCGGATCGAGCGCCGACTGGAGACGCGGTACCTCGACGAGGCCACGGAGTCGCTGGACGACGCGCTCGCGCGGGTCCGCCGGGCGGCCGGCGAGGGAAGGGCGCTCTCCGTGGGTCTGCTCGCGAACGCGGCAGAGGCCGTACCCGAGCTCGCACGGCGGGGAGAGGCGTTCGACCTCGTCACCGATCAGACGGCGGCGCACGATCCGCTGAACGGCTACGTGCCGGCGGGCCTGTCCGTGGACGAGGCGGCCGAGCTACGCGCGAGGGATCCGGACGAGTATCTCCGGCGCGCACGAGCGTCCATCGCGGCTCATGTGGAGGGCCTCCTGGAGTACGTCCGGGCCGGCGCGTATGTTTTCGACTATGGCAACAACCTACGAGGGGAGGCGCGCGAGGCCGGCGTAGCCGACGCCTTCTCATACCCGGGCTTCGTTCCGGCCTATATTCGCCCCCTCTTCTGCCGCGGGGTCGGGCCGTTCCGGTGGGCCGCCCTCTCCGGAGATGCTTCCGACATCGCGGTGATCGACGCGGAGCTGAAGCGGCTGTTCCCTGACGACCCGCTGCTGCAGCGGTGGCTCGAGCTGGCCGCGGCCCGCGTGGCGTTCCAGGGGCTCCCGGCCAGGATCTGCTGGCTGGGCTACGGCGACCGTGCTCGAGCCGGGCTCGCGATCAACGAGCTCGTTCGGTCGGGTGCCGTGAAGGCCCCCGTCGTCATCGGGCGCGACCACCTCGACTCGGGCTCGGTGGCCTCGCCCTACCGGGAGACGGAGAGCATGCGCGACGGCTCCGACGCGATCGCCGACTGGCCCGTGCTGAACGCGTTGCTCAACGTCGCCGCGGGAGCGACGTGGGTCAGCGTCCACCACGGAGGCGGCGTCGGGATCGGCAACTCGATCCATGCCGGCCTGGTCATCCTCGCCGACGGCACCGACGAGATGGCGGAGCGGCTCGAGCGCGTGCTGACCGCCGACCCGGGGACCGGGGTCATGCGCCACGTCGACGCCGGCTATCCCGAGGCGATCGAGGCGGCGCGGGAGACGGGCTTCGAGCCGCCGATGCCTCCCCGTGCGTAGCGGAGGAGCCGCCTTGCCACCGTCCGACGGCGGAGCGGCGGAGACGCGCCGTCTCCTGATCCGGGACCTGGACCAGCTCGCGACGCCGGGGTCGATGGGCTTTCCTCTTCGGGGCGCCGAGCTCGCCTCGGTGGACGTGCTCGAGCGCGCCTACGTCCTCTGCCGCGGGGAGACGATCGAGTCGGTCGGCGCGATGCGCGATCTCCAGCGGCTCGAGGGCGAGGTCGTCGAGCTCGACGGGCGGGGCGCGTGCGCCGTGCCGGGACTCGTCGACTGCCACACGCACGCGTGCTTCGGCGGCGACCGGGTCGAGGAGTTCTCCCTCCGCGCGGCCGGCGCGAGCTACGAGGAGCTGCACGCCGCGGGCGGCGGCATCCTCTCGACCGTCCGGGCGACCCGCGCGGCGAGCGAGGCGGAGCTCGAGACGATCGTCCGACGGCACCGGGGCTGGTTCCTCGCCGCCGGGACCACGACCTGGGAGGGGAAGTCGGGCTACGGTCTCGATCGGGAGACCGAGCTCTCCTCGCTGCGGGCGATCGCAGCGTGCGGCGGAGTTCCCACCTGGCTCGGAGCGCACACGGTGCCGCCTGAGTTCGAGAGCGCCGACGCGTACCTCGATTTCGCGCTCGCGGAGGTGCTGCCCGGAGCGGCGGGGCTCGCCGAGGCGGCCGACGTCTTCCTCGAGCGGGGGTCGTTCGACGCCGGTCAGGCGCGCCGCTATCTCGAGGCGTGCCGAGCGCAGGGCCTCGCGCTGCGCCTGCACGGGGACCAGTTCACCGAGGCGGGCGCGATCCCTCTCGCGATCGAGCTCGGCGCACGCTCGGTCGACCACCTGGAGGCGACCGGGCCGAAAGGCGTGCGCGCGCTCGCCGAGAGCGACGTCGTCGGAGTGCTGCTGCCGGCGAGCGCGCTCTTCCTCGGTCGGCCGATGCCTCCCGCGCGCCAGCTGGTCGACGGGGGCGCGGCGATAGCGCTCGCGACCGACTTCAATCCCGGCAGCTCGTTCTGCGAGAGCCTGCCGCTCGTCTGCTCGCTCGCGGCGACGCAGCTCGCCCTGTCCCCGGCCGAGGCCCTCGCCGCCTGCACGGTGAACGCCGCGCACGTCCTCGGCCGGGCCGAGCGCAAGGGCCGGCTGGCGGCGGGCTACGACGCCGACGTCCTCCTCCTCGAGGCGCCCGACTGGCGCTACCTCGCCTACCACCTGGGGGCCGGCCTCGTGCGGAGCGTCGTCCTCGGGGGCGAGCCCGTCGAGCTACCCTGACCCGCGCATGCCCTCGAGGAAGCAGCGGCGCCGGCGCGACAAGGCTCGCCGCCACGACTACGAGTACGTCTACGTCGACGAGGAGGGCCGCGAGGTCGAGGTCGAGGCCGACACTGCCGACACGAGGCCGGCGAAGGCGAAGGAGCGCGATCGTGCGCCGGCAGGGCGGCGAGGACGCCCCCTGCGCAAGGTCGAGCCGCCCTCCTGGCGCCGGGTCGCCCGCCGCGCGGGCATCTTCGCGCCGTTCATGTTCGGCGTCATCTGGCTCACGAACAAGGACGCGCCCGTCGGCGCGCGGCTCCTGATCGCGCTCTCGTACACCTTCCTCTTCGTTCCGTTCTTCTACTTCGTCGACCGCATGGCCTACCGCGCCTACCTGCGCCGCTCGGGCGGCGGGCCCGGCGCGAAGGCAGGCAAGCAGTAGCCCGGGCGCGGGCCGAGCCCGCCGCGCGAGAGTCGGCACACAATCGACACGAATGGCCCTTGACACGTCACGGTGCCTGGCACCGAACGAGAGCGTGACGAACGTTCCACAGGCGCCGCGACGTGGTCGCCGCGGCCCCGAGGACCAACCGCGCGCCTAGCCGGCCGGTTGCTGGTCGCCCCGGTAGTGACCCTCGCCGGGCCAGGGCGCCAGGAGGAGCAGGATCCGCGCGCCCTCGGGCGCGGAGATCGCGTGGCGCTCGCCCGCCTCGAAGCGGAACAGGCTGCCCGGCCCGGCGTCAACTGACTCCCCGCCCGCCTCCACGCGGACGGTTCCTTCGACGATCGTGACGAACGCGTGCTCCTTGACCTGGTGGTCGCCGAGCTCCTGGCCCGGAGCAAGTCCGATCAGGACGGCGCGGGCGGCGTCCTCGGAGTGGAGCACGACCGGCGAGCGACTGCCCTCCGGCGTCTCGATCGTGCGCAGGTCCCAGCGCTCCACGACCCGGATCCTACGAGAAGAGTCGTGCGGACGCCTCGTTACACTCACTCGCCTGATGAGCCTCGTCGTGGACGGCTACGAGCTCGGCCCGCTCGCCACCAACTGCTACGTCGTGCGGACCGGGCGGGGAGCCCCCGAGGCGGTCGTCGTCGATCCCGGGGGCGACGCGGCCACGCTGCAACTCGAGCTCGCCCGTGCGGGCGCGCGCTGTGCCGGGATCCTCGTCACGCACGGTCACTGGGACCACCTCGGCGGCGTGGCCGACCTCGCCGAGGGAACGGGGGCGCCGGTGACGATGGCTGCGGCGGAGGCGGTGCTGCTCGAGCGGCCCAACGACTTCTTCGCCTCCCAGGGCATCAGCATCCGCGCCCACACGCCCGACGTCCTGCTGGAGGGAGGCGAGACGTTCGAGCTCGCCGGCATCGCGTTCGAGACGATCGCCGTTCCGGGCCACTCACCGGCCCATCTCGCCTACTACGCGGACGGCTGTCTCTTCTCCGGCGACGTCCTCTTCGCGGGCTCGGTCGGACGCACCGACCTCCCGGGCGCCGACTGGGGCACCCTGGTGGAGTCGATCCGGGCGCTCGTCGTGACCCTCCCACCGGAGACGATCGTGTATCCCGGGCACGGTCCGCGGACGACGCTCGCCGACGAGCAGGCCCGCAATCCGTTCCTGGCCGAGCTCCGCGCGTGAAGTTCACCGCGCCGCGCGGAACCCACGACGTCCTTCCCTCCGACCGGCCGCTGTGGGACAGGGTCACCGAGACCGCGATCGAGCTCTGCGCGCTCTACGGTTACCGGCGCATCCAGACGCCGGGATTCGAGGACACGGGACTCTTCGAGCGGACCGCAGGCACCGGCTCGGACATCGTCCAGAAGGAGATGTACACCTTCGCCGACCGGGGCGGACGCTCGCTGACGCTACGTCCGGAGGGGACGGCGCCCATCTGCCGTGCCTACCTCGAGCACGGTCTGGCGCGCGAGCCGCAGCCGCAGAAGCTCTACACGCTGGCGGCGATGTACCGGTACGACAAGCCGCAGCGGGGTCGCTGGCGCGAGCACTGGCAGCTCTCCGTCGAGGCGATCGGCTCCGCCGACCCCGCGATCGACGCCGAGCTGATCCAGCTCTACGACGAGCTCCTGCGGCGGCTCGGACTGGGCGACTACCGGCTGGAGCTGAACTCGATCGGCGACCGCGAGTGCCGCCCGGCGTACATCGAGCGGCTGAGTCTCTGGCTCGACGACCACGACGACGAGCTCGACGACGACGCGCGCGAGAAGCGGGCGACGAGCCCGCTCCGCGTCTTCGACGTCAAGAGCGGGCGCGTGCGGCAGGCACTCGCCGGCGCTCCGAAGATTGGCGAGTCGCTCTGCGACGCGTGCGCCGAGCACTTTTCAGCCGTGTGCCGCGCGCTCGATCGCCTCGGCGTGCGCTACACGCTCAACCCGACGCTCGTCCGCGGGCTCGACTACTACACGCGGACGACCTTCGAGTTCATGGACGACGCGATCGGAGCGCAGAGCACCATCTGCGGCGGCGGCCGCTACGACTACCTGATCGAGGAGATCGGCGGCCGGCCGACGCCCGGAATCGGCTTCGGGGCTGGCATCGACCGCCTCGTGCTCTCTCTCGAAGGCGCGGGCGCGAGGGGCGAGGAGCCGTCGCTCGACGTGTTCTTCGCCTGCGACGAGGGGGCACCTCGCGACGAGGTGCTCGCTCTGATGGCCGAGCTTCGCCGAGCCGGCCGAGCCTGCGACACGGACTACGCGGGCCGCTCGCTGCGCGGTCAGCTCACGCAGGCGGGCCGGCTCGGCGCCCGGCTCGTCGTGATCGTCGGCGCCGAGCGGGCCACGCTCCGTCTCGCGGGCGCGGAGGACACGGTCGTGCCGCTCGCCGAGCTGCGCAGCCGGATCGCCGCGTGACCGTCTGGCGCGACACCCGCTGCGGAGATCTACGCGCCGAGGACGTGGGCCGTCGAGTGACCGTCGCAGGCTGGACCGCGCGCCGCCGCGACCACGGCAACCTCGTCTTCGTGGATCTCCGCGACGAGGCCGGGGTCTGTCAGCTCGTGCTCAATCCCGAGCGCGCGCCCGAGGCGGTCGAAGAGGCGCACGGAGTTCGGAACGAGTTCGTGCTGCGGGCCGAGGGCGAGGTCGTCCGGCGCGCGCCCGAGGTCGTGAACCCGGGGCTGCCGACGGGGGAGGTCGAGGTGCAGGTCGACCGGCTAGAGGTGGTCTCGCGCTGCCCACCGCTGCCCTTTCAGCTCGACGAGGAGGGCGTCGACGAGACGCTCCGGATCCGCTACCGCTGGCTCGACCTGCGCCGCGAGCGGCTGCAGCGGAACCTGCGTCTGCGCGCCAGGATGCTCTCGATCATCCGCCGGGAGATGAACGCGGCGGACTTCGTCGAGCTCGAGACGCCGATCATGGCGAAGCCGACGCCCGAGGGAGCGCGGGACTTCCTCGTGCCGACGCGGCTGCAGCCCGGTCGCTTCTTCGCGCTGCCGCAGTCGCCCCAGATCTACAAGCAGCTGCTCGTGATGGCGGGCTTCGAGCGCTACTTCCAGATCGCGCGCTGCTTCCGCGACGAGGATCTGCGCGCAGACCGGGTGCAGGAGATAACCCAGCTCGATCTCGAGATGGCCTTTCCTGACCGGGAGTACCTGTTCGCCCTGATGGAGCGCACGTTCTCGGCCGTCTGGCGGGAGTGCATCGGCGTCGAGCTCGACCCGCCGTATCCACGCCTGAGCTACTCCGAGGCAATGCGCCGCTTCGGCACGGACAAGCCCGACTTGCGCTACGCGCTCGAGCTGCAGGACGTGACCGGCGTGACACGTGGCTCGCAGTTCGGCGTGTTCGCACATGCGCCCGTCGTACGCTGCCTCGCCGTGCCGCGGGAGCTGACGCGGAGCGAGCTGGCGGCGCTCGAGACCTTCGCGAAGGAGCGGGGCGCCGGGGGGCTCGCCTATCTCGTCACCGGCGTCGACGGCAAGCCTCGCTCGCCGATCGCGAAGTTCCTCTCGCAGGCGGAGCTCGACGCCGTGGCGGTGGGCCCGGTCTCGACCGTGCTCTTCGCGGCCGACGAGGAGCACGTCGTCACGCGCGTGCTGGGCGCTCTTCGCGTCCACCTCGCCGAGACCCTCGGCCTCGTCGACGAGTCACTCTGGCGGCCGGTCTGGATCGTCGACTTCCCGATGTTCGACTGGGACGAGGACGAGCAGGCATGGCAGGCGAACCACCACCCGTTCACGTCGCCGACCCCGGAGACGGAGGCGCTCCTGACCACGGATCCGGGAGCGGCGGTCGCGCAGTCGTACGACCTCGTCATCAACGGCACCGAGCTCGGCAGCGGCTCCATCCGCATCCACCGTCCGGAGCTGCAGGCGCAGGTCTTCGACCTCCTGCGGATCTCGCCCGAGGAGCAGCGTTCCCGCTTCGGCTTCCTGCTCGACGCCCTCGGCATGGGCGCTCCCCCGCACGGCGGCTTCGCGCCGGGCATGGATCGGGCCGTGATGCTGCTCGCGGGCGAGCCGAACCTCCGCGACGTGATCGCCTTTCCCAAGAACCAGGCCGGTCTCGACCCGATGACGGGAGCGCCGACCGACGTCGCGCCCGAGCAGCTCGCGGAGCTCGGTCTCGCGCTGAGGGCGGGGAAGGGGCAGTGAGGCAGCGGGCCTTCGCCCTGCGCGTCCTCGGCCTCGCGGGCGTCGCGCTCCTCGCGGGGGTCGTCGTGCTCGGCTCGACCACCCACTCGTCGCGCTCGGCCCGGCCCGCCGACTCTCCGCGACCCGTGCAGTGGTACGCGGCGAAGGCCGGCCCGTACGCTCCGCCGCCGGCCCGCAAGCGCACCGCCTGCGGCCAGCGCCTCGACGCAACGACGCTCGGGGTCGCCCATCCGGTGCTGCCGTGCGGGGTCAAGCTCTTCGTCGCGCTCGGCGAGCGGCGGATCCTGACCCAGGTGATCGACCGCGGGCGCGTCCCGCCGGGCCGGGCGTTCGACCTCACCCAGGCGCTCGCCCGGCGCATCGGGCTCAAGGGCACGCAGCCCGTGCGCTGGTCGTTCGCGCGCTGAGCGCACGGCGTTCGCTACGCTCTCCTCGCTCGACCCCGTGCGTGACTCCGCGCACCCATGTAGAACCAACACCCATGTGAAGGGAGCCTGCGTCCGGCGCAGGTCGGCAGGGCACCCACCTGGCTTGTCCAGGTTCACACGGGCGCGGAGGCATCGGCGGGGTGGAGCACCTCTTGCTTCGGCTACGGTGGCCCGCATGCTCGACGTCGCCGGAGACTCGTCGCGCGCCGACGAGTGGGCGCTCGTCCGGCTCACGGTGGACGGCGACCGGATCGTCCGGGCGGATGCTCCCGGCCTGGCCCAGCCGCTCGAGGGGCTGACGCTGCTGGAGGCGGCGGCGGTGCCCGGCGACACGCTCGCGGCCGACGCGCTCGCGAATGCGCTCGGCCCGATCGTCCGGGCCCGGCCGCATCCCGAGCGGATCGCGGTCGCCATGAGCGGCGGGGTCGACAGCGCCGTCGCGCTGCTCCGGGCGGGCCCGTACGCGGTCGGGGTCACGCTTCGGCTCTGGCTCGATCCCGCCGGCCCGGACGCGGAGCGCGCGTGCTGCTCGCCGGACGCAGTCGTCGCCGCGCGCGAGACGTGCCATGCGCTCGGCCTCCCGCACGTGACGCTCGACCTCCGGGAGCGGTTCCGGCAGGAGGTCGTGGCGCCGTTCGTGCGTGGCTTCGCGCGGGGGGAGACTCCCAATCCGTGCCTCCGCTGCAACGGGGGCTTCCGTTTCGCGGAGCTGCTCGCCTTCGCGGCCCGTGTGGGTGCCGCCCGGCTCGCGACCGGGCACTACGCGCGGATTGCCGAGCACCGCGGGCGCCGTCTGCTCGCCCGGGCGGCGGATGCCGAGAAGGATCAGTCCTACATGCTCGCGACGCTTGCCCCGACGCGGCTCGCCCGCCTCTGGTTTCCCCTCGGCGAGCAGGGCAAGGAGGAGACGCGCGCCGAGGCGGCCCAGGCGGGCCTCGCCGTCGCGAAGAGACGCGAGAGCCAGGAGGCGTGCTTCCTCGCGGGCGGCGACTACCGCGCCTTCCTCGGCCGGCACGGGGTGGACGCCGCCCCCGGGGCGGTCGTCGACGAGGCCGGGACCGAGGTGGGCAGGCACGAGGGCTTCTGGCGCTTCACCCCGGGTCAGCGCCGAGGTCTCGGCGTGGTCGCCGCCGCGCCGCTCTACGCCCTGCGGACGGACGCCCGCACGAGCACGGTCGTCGTAGGCCCGCGCGCCTCGCTCGCGCGGCGACGTGTCTCTGCTAGAGGTCGTCTGTACGTCCCGGTCGACCGTGCGGCGGCGAAGCTCCGGTACCGCTCGCCCGCGATCCCCGCCGAGGTCGAGGTCGCCCCGCGCGGCTTCCGGCTCCTTCTCGACGCGCCCGCCTACGGCGTCGCGCCGGGGCAGGCGGCGGTGCTCTACGAGGGCGATGCAGTCGTGGGGGCCGGCCTGGTCTCCTCGGCGGCTGCGACCTAAGATCGCCCCTCGCAGTGCCTCTCGCCGACGTCATCCCGGGCGATCTCGCCTGCCTCTCGCCCCGTCGCGGCTCGAGACGGCGCGAGCTGCGATGACCGATCGAGTCACGATCACGATCCCCAGGCAGCGCGAGTTCTCGTCGATCGCCCATCTCGTCGTCGGCGGTCTCGGCGCGCGGCTCGACCTCACCTTCGAGGATCTGGAGGACCTCCAGGTCGCCCTCGCGAGCGTCCTCGAGGAGGATGGGCAGGGCACCGTCACCGTCGCCGTCTCGATCGACGGCGACGCGCTCTCGGCGTCGGTCGGGCCGCTCGAGGGCGAGGCCTTGCGGGAGCAGCTCGAGCGTGAGCCGGCCGGTGAGGTCGGCCTGCGCAGGATCCTCGAGGCCGTGTGCGAGCGCGTCGAGCTCGTCGAGCGGGACGACGGCGCGTGGCTCGAGCTGACGAAGACGGTCGAGCGGTCGGCGCGTCCGTAATGGCCGAGAACGACAAGGTCCTCCTCCGCCGCTACCACGAGCAGGGCGACCTCGCAGCCCGGGAGCAGCTGATCGAGCAGTACATGTCGCTCGTCCGCTCGCTCGCGCGTCGGTATGCGTACCGCGGCGAGCAGCTCGAGGATCTCGTCCAAATCGGCGCGATCGGGCTGATCA
Organism: Gaiellales bacterium; assembly: GCA_038232215.1. Classification (GTDB taxonomy): domain Bacteria; phylum Actinomycetota; class Thermoleophilia; order Gaiellales; family Gaiellaceae; genus JBBSIG01. The sequence goes on from JBBSIG010000010.1 coordinate 10,426, forward strand.
AGGCGATCGACCGCTTCGACGTCGACCGTGGGGTCGAGCTGACGACCTACGCCACCCCGAACATCATCGGCGAGATCAAGCGCCACTTCCGCGACAAGGGCTGGGCCGTGCGCGTCCCCCGCGGTCTCCAGGAGCTGAACGTCCAGCTCTCGCGGCTCGTCGAGCAGCTCACCGTCCAGCTCAGCCGCTCGCCGACGATCGCCGAGCTCGCGAAGGCGGCGGGCGTCGAGCAGGAGGAGGTGCTGGAGGCGCTCGAGAGCGGCCGCGCGTACACCTCTCTGTCCCTCTCCGGGAGCGGCTCTGATGAGGACGGCGAGCTCGACCCGCTCGAGTCGATCGGCACCGAGGAGGCCCGGTACGAGGTTTCCGAGAACCGGGCCGTCCTCGCTCCCGGATTCCGCGTGCTCGACCCGCGGGAACGGAAGATCCTGCACCTGCGCTTCTTCGACGGTCTCACGCAGTCGCAGATCGCACAGCAGGTGGGCATCTCCCAGATGCACGTCTCGCGCCTCATCCGCCGCTCGCTCGAGAAGATCCGGGACGAGATCGCGGCCGAGGACGAGAGCCGCGTCGGCTGACCCGACGCGGGGCCGGCGTCGCAGCCGTCTGTGGACGATCCGTCACGCTCGTCCTGTGGACGATTCGTGACGAACCTCCCGCCGAGCGAGTTTCGAGGCCGCCCCGCCTGTGGACGAACCGCGACGGTGTCTGGCACCGTGACGGTTCGTCCACAGGGGCGCTTCCGGAGGAACGGCCGGGACGCCCGTACAATCGAGCCGGGATGCGGACGACCGCCGAGCTCCGCGAGGGCTTCCTCGCCTACTTCGAGTCGAAGGGACACAGGCGCCACTCCTCCGCCTCCCTCGTCCCGCGCGCGGACGACCACTCGACCCTGCTGACGACGGCGGGGATGCAGCCGCTGATGCCCTACTTCCTGGGGCGCGAGCAGCCGCCCGCCCCGCTACTGACGACAGCCCAGAAGTCGTTTCGCACCCAGGACATCGACGAGGTCGGCCTCGACGGCTCGCATCTCACCTTCTTCGAGATGCTCGGCAACTTCTCGTTCGGGCGGTACTTCAAGGACGGCGCGGTCGAGCTCGCCTGGGAGTTCCTCTTCGAGCACATGCAGCTCGACCTCGACCGCATCTGGGTGAGCGTCTTCGCCGGCGACCCGGAGCTCGGGCTCGGCGGGGACGAGGTCGCCGTCGGTCTCTGGGAGCGCATCGGCCTACCGCCCGAGCGGATCGTCCGCCTCCCGCGGAGCGAGAACTTCTGGTCGGTCGGCGGGCCGGGCCCGTGCGGGCCGGACTCCGAGATCTTCTTCGACTGGGGCGCCGAGCGTGGCTGCGGCCGCCCCGAGTGCGCGCCGGGCTGCTCCTGCGAGCGGTTTCTCGAGTTCTGGAACCTCGTCTTCATGGAGTACGAGCTGCACGCGGACGGCACGCTGACCACGCTCCCCGAGCAGAACATCGACACCGGCATGGGCCTCGAGCGGGCCGCCTCGGTGCTCCAGGGCGTCCCGTCGGTCTACGACACCGACGGCTATCAGCGGATCATGGGCTGGATCGCGGCCGAGAGCGGCGTCGCGTACGGAGACTCGGCCGAGGCCACGAAGGCGCACCGGATCCTCGCCGACCACGGGCGGGGGATGACGTTCCTCGTGGGCGACGGCGTCACGCCCGGCAACGAGGGCCGGGGCTACGTGCTACGCCGGATCATCCGCCGCGCCGTGCAGCAGGCCGACCGCATCGGGCTCGACGCCCCGTTCCTGGCGCGCCTCGCCGACATCGTGATCGAGGGCATGGCCGACGCGCACCCCGAGCTCGCCGAGAGCCGCACGGAGATCGGGCGGATCCTGTCCGCCGAGGAGGAGCGTTTCTCGCAGACGCTCTCGCGCGGCCTTCGCCTGTTCGAGGAGGTCGCCTCCGGGAAGGAGATCTCCGGCGAGGACGCGTTCCGCCTCCACGACACGTACGGGTTCCCGTACGAGCTGACCAGGGAGCTCGCTCGGGAGCGCGGGCTCGGCGTCAACGAGGAGGAGTTCACCCGGCTGATGAATGACCAGCGGCGGCGCTCGCGGGTGGGGGCCGGGACGCAGGAGCGCCGGGCTGCCGACTTCGCCCTCGCCGCCGGCTTCCGGAGCGAGTTCGTCGGCTACGAGAAGACCGAGGTGCTCACGCAGATCGGGGCACTCGAGGAGCTCGGCGACGGCGTCTTCCTGGTCAAGCTGCGCGAGTCTCCGTTCTACCCTGCGGGCGGGGGGCAGGTCAGCGACTCCGGCACGCTCGAGCTCGACGACGGCTCGGGCAGGCGCGCCGACCTGCTCGAGACCTATCGGCTCGAGGACGACCAGGCGCTCCTCCTCCGCGGCGAGGGGTTCTCGGAGGGAGACCGGGTGCGCGCGGTCGTCGCCTGGCCCGTCCGCTTCCCGACCATGGCGAACCACACGGCTACCCACCTTCTGCACCGCGCCCTGCGCGAGCTGCTCGGCGGGCACGTGCAGCAGGCCGGCTCGGCCGTGCGGCCCGACAAGCTGCGCTTCGACTTCACGCACGGCGAGGCCCTGACCGACGAGCAGCGCGCGGCCGTCGAGCGGCGGGTGAACGAGACGATCTTCGCCGGCCGCCCGGTGCACGTCTTCGAGACGTCGATCGGCGAGGCGCGGAAGCTCGGCGCCACGATGCTGTTCGGCGAGAAGTACGGCGACGAGGTGCGCGTCGTCGAGGTGCCGGGGTTCTCGCGCGAGCTCTGCGGCGGCACGCACGTGCGCTCGACGGCCGAGATCGGCGCTTTCGCGATCCTCGCCGAGGGCTCCGTCGGCGCCGGCGCCCGGCGCATCGAGGCCGTTACCTCCGGGGAGGCGTACGCGCTCCTGCGCCGCCGAGCGGACGAGGCGGAGGAGCTTCGGTCTGAGCTCGCGCGCGTGCGGAGGGAAGCGCGGAAGCAGCCGGCGCCGGCCGAGGCGTCCGAGGACCAGCTGGTGGTGCGACGCCACGAGGAGGCCGGCGGAGTGCACGTCTTCATCGCGGAGGCGAGGACGAGCAGCCCGGAGGCGCTGCTCGAGCTCTCGGACCGGATCAAGCAGCGCGAGCGTCCGGCCGCAGTCGTCCTCGCCTCGACCGAGGACGGCCGGGTCAGCCTGGTCGCGAACTTCGACCGCTCGCTCGAGGGCCGGCTCGACGCCGTCCAGGTGATTCGCGAGGCCGCGGCCGAGGTGGGCGGCGGGGGCGGCGGACGCCCGACGATGGCGCGCGCCGGGGGAAAGGACCCCGAGCGGCTGCCCGAGGCGCTGGCGACCGCCGAGCGGCTCATCATGGAGGCGCTCACATGAAGGTGCTCGCTCTCGACTACGGCTCTGCGCGAACAGGCGTCGCGGTCTCCGATCCCACGGGGACGCTCGCGCGGCCGGTGGGGGTGGTCGAGCGCGCCGCGACCGGGCCGGGGCTCGCGCGCCTCGCCGAGCTGATCCGGGCCGAGCACGCGGAGCGGGTCGTCGTCGGCCTGCCGCTCACGCTTCGCGGCGAGCGGGGCGAGCAGGCGCGCGAGACCGAGCGTTTCGTCGCCGCGCTGCGCGCTGCGGTCGACGTCCCCGTCGAGAGCTTCGACGAGCGGTTCACCACCGCTCTCGCCGCCCGCACGCCGGCGCGGGCGGCCGAGGACGCGCGCGCGGCGGCGCACCTGCTCTCCGGCTACCTCGCATGGTCGAGCGCTCGCGAGGCGTAACGCCGCCGGTCCCGGGCCGCGCCCGGGTCCCCTGGTGGCGGATCGCGCTACGGCGCGGACTCGCGCTCGCAGGTCTGCTCGGTCTGCTCGGCGCGCTCGCCTGGCTCGTGACGGCGGCCTTCCGGGACGGCGGCGACGAGACCCCGGCGACGACCGCGCGGGCGGTCGTCGCCCCGCCGCCGAAGCCCCTCCGGATCGTCTTCCCCGAAGGTTTTACGCGCGACCAGATGGCCGCGCGGATCACGGCGGTGGACCGCATCGCGAAGCGGAAGCGCGGTGTGCAGCCGCGCCTCTCGGCGAAGCGATACCTCGCCGCGACGGCCCGGTCTCCCGTCCCGGCGGGGTTCGCCAAGGACGCCAAGCGCGGCTCGCTGGAGGGGTTCTTGTTTCCGGCCACGTACGACTTCACCCCGAAGACGACGTCGGCGCAGCTCCTGGCCTCGCAGCTGAAGGCGTTCCGGCGCAACTGGTCGAAGCTGAACCTCTCGTACGCGAGGACGAAGAACCTGACGCCGTACGACGTGCTGATCATCGCCTCCCTCGTCGAGCGCGAGGTGCGCGTGCCCGAGGAGCGGGCGAAGGTCTCGGCCGTGATCTACAACCGGCTGAAGGCGGGCATCCCGCTCGGGATCGACGCGTCGATCCGCTACGCGCTGCGCGTCCCGCCCACGCAGTCGCTCCGGCAGTCGCAGCTCGACGACCCGACCTCGTACAACACGCGCGTGCACACCGGCCTCACTCCGACCCCGATCGGGAACCCGGGGCTCGCCTCGATGCGGGCGGCGGCGCGTCCGGCGAAGGTCGACTACCTCTACTTCGTGCGCAAGCCGGACAAGATCCACCACTTCTTCACCTCGAGCTTCACCGAGTTCCAGAACTACGCGAACGCCCACGGCTATTAACGTGGGAGAACGCAGGGTTCCCCCACGGGCCCCCTCCTTTGCGCTCTCGCTGACGAAGCCGTCCTTGGCCTCCCGCCGGGCAAAGCCCGGCTCCGGGCGCGAAGGTGAGCGATCCTCTGCCCGCACAGGCGTTTCGTGCTGAAGGACGGCGGGCTGGGCAGCCCGATGGGAGGGTCGCTCTCGCCGCGGGTGCAGAACGGTGGGTTCGCGGCTACGAGCGTGGGAGAACGCAGGGTTCCCCCACGGGCCCCCTCCCTCCGCGCGCTCGCCGACCAACCGCTCCTGGCCTCCCGCCGGGCGGAGCCCGGCTCCGGGCGCGAGGGTTGGCGATCCTCTGCACGCGCAGGCCTCCCGTGCTGAGGGTGGTCGGGCTGCTGGGCAGCCCCGTGGGCCACTCGCTCTCGCCAAGGATGCAGAACGCGGCCTTCGCGGCCTCGGCGCTCGACTGGACGTACGTGCCGCTCGAGGTCGAGCCGGGGACGCTGGAGGCCGCGGTGCGCGGACTCGTCGCGCTCGGCTTCGTCGGGGCGAACGTGACCATCCCGCACAAGGTGGCCGTCCTGCCGCTCTGCGACGAGCTCGACGCGGTCGCCGAGCGAGCGGGCTCCGTGAACACGCTCCTCGTGCGAGCCGGCCGCGTGCTCGGCTCGAGCACCGACGGCGCCGCCGTCGTGGACGCCCTCGAGCCCGCCGGGGCGCGTGCGCTCGTGCTCGGGGCGGGGGGTGCTGCGAGGGCGGTGGCCGCCGCGCTCGAGGAGGCGGGCGCCGAGGTCAGGAGCGCCTCGCGCGGCGGAGACTGGCCCCCCGACGCGAGCGGCGCGGACATCGTCGTGAACGCGACGCCGGTGCGGGACGAGGCGCTCGTCGAGCCCCGTCCCGAGCAGCAGGTGGCCGATCTCGCCTACCGGGCCGACGGGCGCCCGACCGCGCTCGTCGCCGCCGCGCGGGCGGCCGGGTGTCGCCGGGTCGTCGACGGTCGCGAGATCCTTGTGCGCCAGGGCGCCGCCTCGTTCGAGCGCTGGACCGGGCTGCCGGCGCCGCTCGAGGCGATGCGCGCGGCGCTTCAGCGCTGACCGTCGCGGCGGCGCGGCCGGCGCGTCTACGCTCTCCGCCGTGACCCTCGGGTTGACGACGGCCGGCGAGTCGCACGGGCCCGCGCTCGTCGCGATCGTCACCGGCCTGCCGGCCGGCCTCGTCGTCTCCCGCGCGGCGATCGACGCGGATCTCCGCCGCCGACAGCTCGGCTACGGGCGGAGCCCCAGGCAGCGGATCGAGACGGACGAAGTCGAGGTCCTCGCCGGCCTCCGGCACGGGCGTACGCTCGGGACGCCGCTCGCGCTCCTCGTCCGGAACCGCGATCACGTCAACTGGACCTGGGGCATGGATCCCTGGCCGCCGGAAGGCGAGCCGACGGGCAAGGGCACGCGGGCGGTCACGCTGCCGCGGCCGGGTCACGCCGACCTCGCGGGGGTGCTCAAGTACGGGCTCGCCGACGTGCGCGACGCGCTCGAGCGGGCGAGCGCGCGCCAGACTGCGGTCACGGTCGCGGCCGGAGCGGTGGCGAAGACCCTGCTGGCGGAGATCGGCGTTCGGGTGGAGGGACGGTTCCTCGAGGTCGGCGGTGCCGCCGGCGAGGCGACGCGAGCGGCCGTCGACGCCGCGCGGGCCGATCGCGAGACGCTCGGCGGCGTGGTCGAGGTGCGGGCCGCAGGAGTGCCGCCGGGCCTCGGCTCGTACGCGACCGCGGGCGACCGCCTGGACGGGCGGCTCGCGGGCGCGTTGATGGGCGTCCAGGCAGTGAAGGGCGTGGAGATCGGCGAGGGTTTCGGGCTCGCGCGGCTCCGCGGCTCCGAGGCGCACGACGAGATCCTCCCCGGGCTCGCTCGCGAGACGAACCACGCCGGCGGGATCGAGGCCGGCGTCTCGAACGGTGAGGAGGTGGTCGTGCGCGTCGCGATGAAGCCGCTGCCGACCCTGATGCGCCCGCTGCGATCGGTCGACCTGCAGACGGGCGAGCCGGGCGAGGCGCTCGTCGAGCGGAGCGACGTGGCCGCGGTCGAGGCGCTGGCAGTCGTCGCGGAGGCCGTGGTCGCGTTCGAGCTCGCGCGGGCCGCCCGGGAGAAGCTCGGCGGCGACTCGCTCGGGGATTTCGTGCTCGCCCAGCAGGCATACCTGGAGCGCATCCCCTGGTCTCCGCGCTAGGGCCCGCACGGTGACGCCTCCGATCGGCTCCCTCGATCGCCACCTGGCGCTGATCGGCTTCATGGGCGCGGGCAAGTCCACGATTGGCGCCGAGGTGGCACGGCGGCTCGGGCGGCACTTCGTCGACGTCGACGCGCAGATCGAGCAGAGCCTCGACGTGTCCCTGTCCCGCTTCTTCGCGGAGCGCGGCGAGACCGAGTTCCGGCTGCGCGAGGTGCAGGCGACGCTGCGCGTGCTTCGCAGCTCGCCGTCGGCCGTGCTCGCGCTCGGCGGCGGCGCGCTCACGAGCCCGACCATCCGTGCTCCGCTCCGCGAGCGGGCGCTGGCCGTGCTGCTCGAGATCGATCCCGACGAGGCCTGGCGGCGGACGCGCGGCAGCGACCGGCCGCTCGCGCGCGACGAGGATCAGTTCCGCGCGCTCTACGCCGAGCGGCAACCGCTCTACGACGAGGCGGCCGACGCCCGCGCCCGGGACGCGGACGACGTCGTGCTCGCCGGGGGGGGGATCCACGTGCGCCCGGGCGCGCTCGAGTCGCTCGGCGCGCTCGTTCCCGGCGACGGCCCGGTGGCGCTCGTGACCGATCCGCACGTGGCGGGAATCCACGGCGCGACGGCACAGCTCGCGCTCGGGTCCCGGCTCGCCTCGACGCACGAGCTCCCGGTCGGGGAGGAGGCGAAGTCGGTGGCCGCCTGCGAGCGTCTCTGGCGCGAGCTCTCGCTCGAGCGCGGCGGCACGGTGCTCGCCTTCGGCGGGGGCTGCACGACCGACGCCGCCGGGTTCGCTGCGGCCACGTATCTGCGCGGCGTCCCCTGGGTCGCCGTGCCGACGACGCTCGTCGGGCAGGCCGATGCCGCGATCGGGGGAAAGACCGCCCTGAACCTGCCGGGCGGGAAGAACCTCGTCGGCGCCTTCCACTGGCCGGCGGCCACGATCGTCGACCCCGCGCTGCTCGAGACGCTGCCCGAGCGGGAGCGGCGCGCGGGCCTCGCCGAGGTGGTGAAGACCGGGCTGCTCGCGGGCGAGGCCCTCTGGGAGCTGCCCGAGCCGGAGGCCGTGCGCCGCTCCGCCGCGTTCAAGACCGCCGTGTGCCTGCGCGACCCTGCCGACCGGGGCGAGCGGGCCGTCCTGAACCTCGGGCACACGTTCGCCCACGCGCTCGAGGCCGCCGGGCCGGTGGCGCACGGTGACGCGGTGGCTCTCGGGCTCACCGCGGCGCTTCGCCTCTCGGCCGAGCACCTCGGGCTCGACGAGGACACGGCCGGCGTCGCCGGGCGCGTCCTTCGGCCCGAGTCGGTCGTCGTCGACCGGGCGCGGGCAGTCGCCGCGCTCGCGCGTGATAAGAAGACCGAGCGCGGCCGGGTGCGGCTCGTCCTGCTCGAGGCGCCGGGCAGGCCGCGTGCCGGCGTCGAGCTTCCACGGCACGCTGTCGAGCAGGCGCTCGACGAGCTGATCGCGGGGTAGAGTCGGGCGCGTGCGCGTGGCGGTGCTCAACGGCGTCAACCTCGACGTCGTCGGCCGGCGGGACCCGTCTCTCTACGGCGGCCTCTCGCTCGCCGAGCTGGAGACGAGGATCCGGGCCTGGGCGGACGAGCTCTCGTGCGAGGCGACGTGCCTGCAGACGAACAGCGAGGGCCAGTACGTCGACTGGTGCCACGAGGCGCTCGACTGGGCCGGGGGCGTGATCGCGAATCCGGGCGCCTGGTCGCACTACAGCTACGCGATCAGGGACGCGCTCGAGCTCTTCTCCGTTCCGGTCGTGGAGGTGCACCTCTCGAACGTCGAGGAGCGCGAGAGCTGGCGCCGGCACTCGGTGATCGCGGACGTCGCGGCGAAGCGCGTGATCGGAAAGGGCCCGTCCGGCTATCGCGAGGGCCTCGAGTACCTGGTGCGCGGATGAGGGACCGGGTCGCCCGCCTGCAGGCGTCGCTCGAGGAGCCGCTGCTCGTCACGAGTCCCGTCAGCGTCCGCTACCTGACCGGATTCGACAGCTCGAACGCGACCATGGTCGTGGAGCCGGAGCGCGTACGGCTTTTCAGCGACTTCCGCTATGCGGAGGCGGGTCGGGCGGTCGAGGGAGTCGAGTTCGTCGAGACGAAGCGGGCGGTGCTGCAAGACCTCGCCGAGCAGCTCTCGGGCCGCCTCGGCTTCGAGTCGGCGGCCACGACGTACGCGGACTACGAGACGCTCCGCGCCGGCGGGATCGACCTCGTCGCCCGGTCGGGGCTCGTGGAGGTGCTTCGCGCCGTCAAGGACGACGCGGAGCTCGACGCGATCCGCCGGGCGTCCGCGCTCACGAGCGAGGCCTACGCGCGCCTCGCCGAGGAGCGATTCGTGGGCCGAACCGAGCGCGACGTCGCCTGGCGGATGCGGGAGCTGTTCCACGAGCTCGGCGCCGACGAGGTCGCCTTCCCGACGATCGTCGCCGCGGGCGCGAACAGTGCCCGTCCGCACGCTCACGCCGGCGAGCGCACGATCGAGCGAGGCCAGACGATCGTCGTCGACGCCGGCTGCTCCCTCGACGGCTACTGCTCGGACTGCACCCGCACGTTCGCGACGGCCCCGTTGCCTCCCGAGCTCGAGGACGCGTACTCCGTCTGCCTGCAGGCCCAGAGGCAGTCGCTGCAGGAGGTGCGGGCGGGCGCGTCCGGGCGCGACGTCGACGCGATTGCCCGGGAGCTGATCGAGGCCGGGCCGTACGCGGGCACGTTCGGGCACGGACTCGGGCACGGCGTCGGGCTCGAGGTGCACGAGGCGCCGCGACTCGCGACCACCTCGAACGACGTGCTCGAGGTAGGGAACGTCGTCAGCGTGGAGCCAGGCATCTACCTGGAGGGTCGCGGCGGCATTCGGATCGAGGACCTCGTGGTGGTGCGGGAGGACGGCCCCCCGGAGGTGCTCACGCCGTTCACGAAGGAGCTCGTGAGCGTCGACTAGACTCCGGCGCCGGGATGGCCGAGACGGTCAACACGAATCAGTTCAAGAACGGCATGCACGTCGAGCTCGACGGCGCTGTGTGGCGGATCGTCGAGTTCCAGCACGTGAAGCCGGGCAAGGGCGGGGCGTTCGTACGCACGAAGCTCAAGGCCCTCGCGTCCGGTGCGGTCGTGGAGCGGACGTTCCGGGCCGGCGAGAAGTTTCCGCGCGTGCACACGGAGACGAAGAACGTCCAGTACCTCTACGACGCGGGTGACGAGGTGATCTTCATGGACGAGCAGACGTACGAGCAGTTCGGGCTTCCGCGCGACTCGGTGGCCGACGCGCTCGACTTCCTGCAGCCGTCGAGCTCGGTGCAGATGCTCGCGGTGGACGGCAAGCCGGCCGGGGTCCAGCTGCCGGCGTCCGTCGAGCTCGAGGTCACGGGCACCGAGCCCGGCGTGCGCGGAGACACGGTCTCGAACGTCATGAAGCCGGCGACGCTCGAGACGGGCACCGTCGTGCAGGTGCCCCTGTTCGTGAACGTCGGCGACCGCCTCAAGGTCGACCCGCGCGAGCGCCGCTACATCTCGCGCGCCTGACACGCATCCGGCACCGGCTGGCCACAGACACGCGCGCCTTTTCACGTTAGGCTCAGGCCAGGGCGGGGGCTCGTGGTGGACCCAGGGGCTGGAAGAACGGTTGGCCCCTTTCTCGCCGAGTCCACACCCGAAAGAACGCTCCGCGGA
>JBBSIG010000011.1:0-20173 GCA_038232215.1 Gaiellales bacterium
GCCACGGCGACGTCGACTTCGAGTCGCTCTTCCGGGCACTCAACCGGATCGGCTACGACGGTCCGCTCTCGATCGAGTGGGAGGACTCGGGCATGGACCGCGACTGGGGGGCTCCCGACGCGCTCACCTTCGTCCGTCGCACCGATTTCGCGCCGTCCGAGATCGCGTTCGACGCGGCCATGCAGCGGAGCGAGTCGTGAGCGGCGACGAGAAGCAGGTCGGCTTCGTCACGATGGGCCGGGCCGGCGCCGCGGCGCAGGTGCGGGAGATCGGGGTGGGGATGCTCGGCTATGCCTTCATGGGCAAGGCTCACTCGAACGCGTACAGGACGCTCTCGTACATGACCTGGCCGCCGCCCCTCGTCCCGCGCCTCGTCGCGGTCGCCGGACGCAACGAGAGGCGGTGTCCGAGGCGGCGCGCCGCTACGGCTTCGACCGCTACGTCACCGACTGGCGCGAGCTCGTCTCGGACAAGCGCGTCGAGCTCTTCGACAACAGCGGCCCGAACGGTCTCCACGCAGAGCCGTCGATCGCCGCGGCGGAGGCCGGCAAGCACGTGCTCTGCGAGAAGCCGCTCGGGCGCACGGCCGAGGAGAGCTACGAGACCTGGCAGCGCGTCGCGCGCGCGGGAGTCGAGCACATGTGCGCGTTCAACTACCGCTTCGTCCCCGCCGTCCGCCTCGCTCGGGAGCTGCTTGAGGCGGGCGAGCTCGGCGAGCTCTACCACTTCCGTGGCTCGTACCTGCAGGAGTGGATCATGGACGCCGACTTCCCGCTGGTCTGGCGGCTCGACCGCGAGGCTGCGGGCTCGGGCGCGCTCGGCGATCTCGGCGCCCACGTGATCGACCTCGCGCGGCTTCCTGCTCGGCAGCGAGATCGCCTCGGTCTCCGGGCTCACGAAGACGTTCGTCGAGAACCGCCCGGGCGGCAAGGTGGACGTGGACGACGCGTTCGAGTCGGTGGTCGAGTTCGAGAACGGCGCGGTCGGGACGATCGAGGCGTCGCGCTTCTGCGCCGGCCGCAAGAACGCCTTCACCTGGGAGATCAACGGCTCCAAGGGCTCGATCGCCTTCGATCTGAATCGCTCACGAACTGCACAAGTTTGGCGGCTCGGCGACACCCGAGGGGATTGCGAAGGTGCTCGACCAGAAACCCGCCAGCGGCGCGTTCCGACAGAAGCTTTCGGCCGCTCGCATCTTCGGGCTAGTAATGACTCGTCCTGGCCAGGTCTCACTATCCAAGCTTGGGCGGAGCGTCATCGATCCGGAGAAGGAAGCACGGGCTCGCGTCGAGGCTTTCCTGAGCGTCCCGCTCTACAGGGCGATCTTCGATAAGTACCAGGGCGATCTCCTGCCCCCCACAGGAACGCTTGACGCCGAGATCATCGACCTTGGCGTCAGCGTGAAGCAGGCGTCAACTGCACGCCAGATCATGTTCCGCTCAGCAGAGCGAGCAGGTTTTTTTGCACGCGGCCCAAACCGGCTCGTCGCCCCCGATGGAGCGTCAAGTGCGCCTCCAACCGGTCGGAGACAGTCTGACCCGACGGGCCGCCAAAGCAATACGAGCGTCCTCCCTGCCGCGCTTGAGGCTCCGGTAATCGCAATGTTGGAGATCGGACAGCCTTGGAGCCCTCAGCAGACGCACGACTACGTGGACGGCCTGCGGAAAATGCACCGAGCGTTGAGGGGAACGTAGGGGATGGCCGAGACCCTCAACCAGTCAACGGCTAAAAAGCTCGCTGAGAACAACGGGTGGACGGAGACAAAGGGCGGGAAGCACAACGTGAAGATGGAGAAGCTCGGTTGCCGTCCCGTCACGCTGCCCCACCACGGGGGGAAGGAATGGGGGAAGGATCTGTCGGCCAGGATCCGAAGACAGCTTCTGAACCCTGAGCGCCTCGACTGAATGGGCTCGGAAGGGGCACGCCCCGCTGGACACCTCGATTAAACTTAGGTGAAGCCATGGAATTTCATGCGATCATTCACGAGGAAGACGGGTCGTACTGGGCTGAGGTGCAGGAGCTTCCGGGTTGCTTCGCGTCGGGGAAGGACCTGAACGAGCTCCAAGAGGCTCTAATCGAGGCGATCGGCATGTGCCTGACCGAGAAGGAGCACACTTGGACCAAGGCAGAAGTCAATACTCAGCGTCAGGCGATGCGCATCGGCGGGATCACGGTCGCTACCGAACCCTTCGTCCTCGCCTAGCTCCCGCTCAACCTCGCATGCCTTACCGGTCGCCTCCGGGCGGGGTAAGAGCGTCTCCAAGCGGGTCGGCCCGTACCGGTACGTGGCAAGCGGCCTTGGCGGGCGGCCACCGCGTTCGCTAGAGATTCCTAGCCGAGCTCGGCGCGGACCAGGTCGGCGCCCGCGACGAGGGCCCGCAGCTTGCCGAAGGCGACCTCCCGCGGCAGGTACTTCATGCCGCAGTCGGGCGCGAGCAGCAGCCGCTCGGGCTCGACGTGCTCAAACGCGCGCCGGATCCGCTCGGCCACCAGCTCGCCCGTCTCGACCTGGAGGTCGCCCAGGTCGAGCACCCCGAGGACGATCGTCTTGTCCGGGAGCGCGTCGAGCACGGAGAGATCGAGCCGCGGCTGGGCCGCCTCGAGCGAGACCTGTCGCACGGCACAGTCGTTCAGCTCGGCGAGGAACGAGTAGCCCGGCGGCCGCTCGTGGACGATGTGCGCGTACCCGAAGCAGATGTGCAGCGCCGTCTCGCCGTCGATCCCGTCGAGGGCGCGATCGATCGCCTCGAGCGCGTAGGCACGCGCCTTCTCCGGCCGCGCCTGCAGATACGGCTCGTCGATCTGCACGACGTCCGCGCCGGCCGCCTTCAGGTCGCGGATCTCCTCGTTGACCGCCTCGGCGAAGGCGAGCGCGAGGCTCCGCTCGTCGCCGTAGTGATCGTCCTGTGCCTGCTGAGTCATCGTGAACGGCCCCGGCAGCGTGATCTTGATCGGTAGGTCCGTGCTCGCGCGCAGGAACTCGACGTCCCGGATCTCGACCGGGCGCAGTCGGCGTACCGGCCCGACGACCCGCGGGACCGGGTTCTCGTGCCCCGTGCGGTCGATCGCGACGCCGGGGTTGTCGAGGTCGACGCCGTCGAGCGCGGTCGCGAAGCGGTTCGAATAGCTTTCGCGCCGCATCTCCCCGTCGCTGATCACGTCGAGCCCCGCGCGCTCCATGTCGCGGATCGCGACGAGCGTCGCGTCGTCCTGCGCCTCCTCGAGGAACGGCTCGTCGATCCGCCACAGCTCGCGCGCGCGAACGCGCGGGGGCAGCCGGCTGCCGAGCCGCTCGCGGTCGATCAGCCACGCCGGCTGCGGGTAGCTGCCGACCACCGTCGTGCGCAGTGGCCCGCTCACGGCTCCGCTCCCCCAGCGATCAGCTCCTCGACCGTTCGGCCGCCCCGAAACGGCGCGTCGAGCACGCTGTCGCCGGCAGCGACCCGTGCCAGGGTCTCGGCCTCGGCGAGGGCGATCGCCTCGGCTTCGGCGGCGGCGCGCTCGGCCTCGCCCGCGGGCACGACGAGGACGCCGTCCGAGTCGCCCACGATCCAGTCGCCCGGCTCGAGCCTCTGCCCCGAGAGCTCGAGGGCGATCCCCACCTCGCCGCGCCCGCCGAACGACCCTCCGACCGGCGTCGCCCCGCGCGCGAAGACGCTCAGCCCGAGCGCCCGCAGCGCGTCGAGGTCGCGCACCCAGCCGTCGACGACGACGCCCGCGACACCGCGACGGACCGCCTCGGCGCCCGTGATCTCCCCGAAGTAGGCCCAGATGCCGGGGCCCTGGAGGCAGAGCACGTCGCCCTCGCCCGCCTCCGCGAGCAGGCCGAACGTCGCCGACGCGGAGCGGGGCGCGCAGATCGCCGTGCGGGCGGGCCCCGCCGCCACCCCGTCGCCGCTCAGGCGGCGGATCTCCGGAGCGAGCGCGCCGCGCTTGCCGAGCGCGTCGGCGAGCGCCGACGTGCTCAGTCGCCGCAGCCGCTCGGCGAGAGTGGGCACAGTCCGCAGACCATACCCCGCGCGTTGACACGCCGACTACTCGAGTAGTAGCCTGCGCTGCCTCGCGAGGAGAGAGTGAGACGCCCGTGGAGTTCCGGCTTCCGCCCCTGTCGGCCGACATCGAGTACGCGACGATCGCCCAGTGGCTGAAGGGTGAGGAGGAGGACGTCACGGAGGGCGAGCCCATCCTCGAGATCGACGCCGACAAGGTCACCCAGGAGCTCGAGGCTCCGGTGTCGGGGACGCTCGCCGAGATCCTGGCCGTCGAGGGGGACGAGGTGAAGGTCGGCTCCGTGCTCGCCGTCATCGCGGAGCGCGGCTCCTGACCACGACCGCGGCAGCCGAGTCCGTCCTCGCGCTCGAGGAGACCTATCTCCGGATGGCGCTCATCCGCGCCTTCGAGGCGAAGGCGATGGAGCTGTTCGCCGAGAAGTACATCCGCGGCTCCGTCCACCCCTACACGGGCCAGGAGGCGATCGCCGTCGGCGTCTGCGGCGCGCTCCGCGACGGCGACTACATCACGAGCACCCACCGCGGCCACGGGCACTGCATCGCGAAGGGACTCGAGCTGAAGCCGATGTTCGCCGAGATCACCGGGCGCGCCACGGGCTACTGCAAGGGCCGCGGCGGCAGCATGCACATCACCGCGATGCGGCACGGGATGCTGGGAGCGGACGCGATCGTCGCAGGCTCGCTCGCCCTCGCCACGGGCGCCGCGTACGGCCTTCGCCTGCTGGGCGAGGACGCCGTTACGGTCGCCTTCTTCGGCGACGGAGGCGCCCAGCAGGGCATCTTCCACGAGGCCGCGAACCTCGCCTCGGTGCTGGACGCCCCGGTCGTCTTCGTCTGCGAGAACAACCAGTGGGCGATCTCGACTCCGATCGCCTCGGCCATCAACGTCGAGGACATCGCGATCCGCGCCGCCGGCTACGGCTTTCCGGGCGAGGTGGTGGACGGCAACGACGTGCTCGCGGTCCGCGAGGTCGCCGAGAGGGCCGTCGAGCGCGCCCGGCGCGGCGACGGGCCGACGCTGATCGAGGCCAAGTCCTACCGGATCACCCCCCACTCGGCGGCGACGCCGACGGACACCCGCTCGCCGGAGGAGCTCGACTACTGGCGCGAGCGCGACCCGATCGGCCGCTTCGGCCGGCACCTGGTGGAGGCCGGGGTCGCCACGGAGGCCCGCCTCGAGGAGCTCGCGCGGCGGGCCCGCGAGGACGTGGACGAGGCCGCCGCCTACGCGCTCGAGTCGCCGTACCCCGATCCCGCCGAGGCCGAGCAAGACGTCTATGCACCGGCGGAGTGGCTCACCCCGGGGCGGCTCGCGTGAGCACGGTCGCCGTCCGCGAGCTGACGATGGCGGACGCGCTGAACGAGGCGTTGCGCGAGGAGATGGAGCTCGACGCGAGCATCTTCGTGATCGGCGAGGACATCGCCACCCACGGCGGGCTCTTCAGGGTGACGGCCGGGCTCCTCGACGACTTCGGCCCGAAGCGGGTGATCGACTCGCCCATCTCGGAAGCCGGGATCTCGGGCGCGGGCATCGGCGCGGCGCTCGTCGGCTGCCGCCCGGTGGTGGAGCTGCAGATCTTCGACTTCGTCACGCTGACCATGGACCAGCTCGTGAACCACGCCGCCAAGTGGCGCTACATGTCGGGTGGGCAGGTGTCGGTCCCGCTCGTCGTGCGCGGCCCGATCTCCAGCGGGATCGGGATGGCGGCCCAGCACTCGCAGACGCTCGAGGCCTGGTTCGTGCACACACCCGGCCTGGTCGTGATCATGCCGTCCACCGCGTACGACGCGAAGGGCCTGCTGAAGAGCGCGATCAGGGACGACAACCCGGTCGTGTTCCTCGAGAAGCGGCTCCTCTACGCCCGGAAGAGCAAGGTTCCCGAGGGTGAGTATCTCGTTCCGATCGGCTCCGCGGACGTGAAGCGCGAGGGCACGGACGTGACCGTGGTCGCGGCGGGACAGTCGGTCCACCTCTCGCTGCAGGCCGCCCGCCAGCTCGCCCGCGACGGGATCGAGCTGGAGGTCGTCGACCCGCGGACGCTGAAGCCGCTCGACATGGACACGATCGCCGAGTCGGTCACGAAGACCGGGCGGCTGATCGTCGTCAACGAGGGCCCGCGGGCCGGCGGCTTCGCGAGCGAGGTCGTGGCGCGGACGCTCGACCACGTCGGCCTGTCCGCGTTCCGGGCCGCTCCGGTCCGGGTGACCGCCAGGGACACGCCCATTCCCTACGCCGCGTCGCTCGAGCGCGAGGTCCTGCCCTCGCTCGAGGACGTCCTCGCCGCGGTCGGTCGGGTGATGCAAGGCTGACGGGCTCGCGGCTCGCGGGCAAGGTCGCAGCCGTCACCGGAGCCGGCTCGGGACTCGGCCGCGCCGCTGCGCTCGCGCTGGCCGCCGAGGGAGCGGCGGTTGTTGCGAACGACCTCGACGAGCGCGGCGTCGCGGAGACGGTCTCGAGCGTGGAGGCGGCGGGAGGGCGCGCGATCGCCCACGTCGGAGACGTGAGTCGGAAGACCGACGTCCAGGCGCTCGTGGACCTGGCGACCTCCGCCTTCGGCGGGCTCGACGTCATGCACGCGAACGCCGCGGTCAGCCTCTACCGGGACTTCGAGACGATGAGCGAGGAGGACCTCGACACGATCCTGGACGTCGACCTGAAGGGCGCCCTGCTCTGCGCGCAGCTCGCGATTCCGCCCCTGCGCGAGCGTGGGGGTGGCAGCATCGTCCTCGTCTCGTCAGTGCAGGCCTTCCAGGGCCTCCCCAGCTGTGTCGTCTACGCGGCCGCGAAGGCGGCGCTCGTCGCCGCGGCGCGCACGCTGTCCGTCGAGCTCGGGCGTCACGGGATCCGGGTGAACGCGATCGCTCCCGGGACGATCGAGACCCCCATGCTCGAGCGCGACCTCGAGCCGATGGGAGCGGACGAGCGCGAGGCGTTCCTCGAGCGCATCCGCGCGGCCAACTCCCTCGGCCGCGTCGGGCGTCCGGAGGAGGTGGCCGCCGCGGTCGTCTACCTAGCGTCCGAAGACGCGAGCTACGTCACGGGGACGTGCCTGACGGTCGACGGCGGGTTCCTCGCCGTGAAGGCGTTCTGAGGCCGGTCGCTGCTAGGGACGTGTCCAGCGCCCTGGGGCGTGGACGTGGCCCTTCGGAGCAATGACACGAGCCCGATGCGCCGCCGTCGCATCCCTCGCGCCCGCGGCGACGTGTCCGACGGCTGCTCGGGACGTGTCCAGCGCCCTGGGGCGTGGACGTGGCCCTTCGGGGCTAGGCGCACGCTCGTTGACTGCCTACTCCTGACGTAGTAACGTCGCCTCGCCGGGCCCGAGAGGGCCGAGAGCCAACAGAGGAGGCGGTGTGACCGAGTACATCGATCATCGCGACGCGGAGGTGATTGACGCGATCGAACGCGTCGTCACGGGCGAGATGACCCGCGGAGATTTCGTCAAGCGAGCCACGGTCCTGGGCCTCTCCGCCAGTGCGATCGGCGGCATCCTCGCCGCCGCGGGCGGACGTGTCGAGACCGCCGGAGCGTCGCTCGCGGGCAGCGCCCAGCCGTTCGCCGGGCAGACCGTGAGCATCCTCGTGGCGGCCGAGGGCGACGACAAGGGAGTCAAGGACAAGATTCCCGAGATCAAGAAGCGCTTCGGGATCGACGTGAAGATGACGGCGCTCGCGGTCGGGCCGCTGCTCGAGAAGGCGAACCAGAACCTGAAGGCGCCGACCTCTTCGTTCGACGCGATCATGGTGCTCGGCTTCTCGGTCTCGCAGATGGTGGGAGGCGGCTACTTCGAGCGCCTCAACCCCTATCTCTCGAATCGAAGCAAGACGCCGCGGAGCTACGACTTCGGAGACTTCCCGAAGGGGCAGCTCCAGTACGTCGGCTACTACGACGTCAAGAAGCGGCAGTTCGGCGGCAAGGATCTCTACCTCATCCCCGGGCTCCACGGCGGCTCCGCGATCCTCTTCTACCGCAAGGACCTGTTCCAGAAGGCCGGCCTGAAGCCGCCGAAGACGTGGGCGCAGTACCTGGCCGCGGCGAAGGCGCTGAACAAGGACGGCGTCGCGGGCAACAGCATGATCGCGAAGTCGGGCGACGTCTCGATGTTCCTCGTCGACTGGTACACGCGCTTCGCCTCGTCGGGCGGCAAGCTGATGTCCGGCAACCCGCGGGCGAAGACCTTCCGGCCCCGGCTGACGAGCCCCCAGGCCGTGGCCGCGCTCCAGCACATGGTGGACTGCGTCAAGTACGCCTCCCCCGGCGTGCTCCAGTACGACTTCACCGCCTCGACCGACGCGTTCAGCGCCGGCAAGACGGCGATGATGCTGATGTGGTCGACGATCGCCGGGCCCGCCTACGACCCGAAGACCTCGAAGGTCGCGAGCAAGATCGGCGTCGCGGTCCCGCCGGGCGCCGGGAAGGCCGTTCGGGGCGGCTGGGGAATGGGCATCCCGAAGAACGCGAAGAACAAGGACGCCGCCTGGCAGGTGCTCACCTACCTCACCTCCAAGGAGTGGGAGCTGTACCAGACGGCGAAGTACAAGACCGATCCGAGCCGCGCCTCGATCTACACGAACCCCGCGCTCGTGAAGAAGCTGCCGTACCTGCCCGTGGCCGGCAAGGTCTTCGAGAAGGCGCAGATCCTCGAGATCGCGGCCGTGCCGGAGACGTTCGAGATGATCACGGCGGCGGCCGAGGAGTTCAGCGCGGCCCTCAGCGGCTCGTCGAGCGCGAAGGATGCCTGCAAGAAGGCGAACGACCGCTGGATCACGATCCTCAAGCGGGGAGGCCATCTGCGCTAGCGCGCGGCACGTAGGTCGTGGCTGCGACCGTCGAGATCGAGCGGCCCGGCAGGGCCCTCCGCGCGGCGCCGACCGAGCGCCGGTGGGAGGCCCTGCTGCTGCTCGGGCCCTGCGCCCTCTACCTGATCGCGTTCTCGGTCTATCCGCTGATCGTCAGTCTCGCCCGCTCGTTCATGGACTACGACTCCCGGGCGAACACGTGGCGCTTCATCGGCCTCGACAACTACCGGGAGCTCTTCACGAGCTCCGAGTTCTGGCACACGGTGGAGCACACGGCCGTCTTCACCTTCGGAGGCGTGGCGGTGCAGGTCGTGCTCGGCACGGCGCTCGCCTTCTTCTTCAACCAGCGCCTGCGTGGATCGTCGATCGTCCGCGGGATCCTGATCCTGCCCATGCTCCTGACACCCGTGGTGGTCGGCCTGATGTGGCGGGCGCTGCTGAATCCCGACTGGGGGATGCTGAACTGGCTCGCGAACCGGGTCGGCTTCACGAACGTCGGCTGGCTCTCGGACCCGTCCACGGCTCTGCGCACGCTGATCGCCGTGGACGTGTGGCAGTGGACGCCCTTCGTCTTCATCATCGTCTTCGCGCGCCTGCAGGCGCTCCCGGTGGAGGTCTTCGAGGCGGGCGAGGTGGACGGAGCGAGCTGGCTGCAGCGGACGCGCTACATCACGCTGCCGCTCCTGCTGCCGGCGATCACCTTCGCCGCGATCTTCCGGGCCATCGACGCGTTCCGGACGTTCGACCTCGTCTACGGCCTGACGAACGGCGGGCCCGTGCAGGCGACCTCGACGCTCTCGTTCGAGGCCTTCCAGAACGGCTTCGAGTTCTACCGCTACGGCTACGCCTCGGCGATCGCCTACGTGATGGTGATCGCGGCCGCGCTCGGGATGACCGTGCTCTTCCGGTTCGTGCGCGTTCGGAGGGCGGAGATCTGAGCCCCGGCAGGGCGCTCGGCCGCGCAGTCTCCTACGCGATCCTGGTGCTGATCGGGGTCGTCGGCCTCGCGCCGTTCGCGTTCCTGCTCGTCCTCTCCTTCAAGACCCGGCTCGAGGTGCTCGACGTCCCGCCGTCGCTCCATTTCCGCTGGTCGACGATCAGCGAGAACTACGGCACGGTGATCCACGACCAGGGCTTCTTGACCTTCGTCAAGAACTCGATCGTCGTGACCGGGGCCTCGACCGTGATCGCGCTCGCCCTCGGCGTGCCGGCCGCGTACGCCTTCTCGCGGCTCACCTTCCGGGGGCGGGAGCACTGGGCCTCGACGATCCTCTCGTTCCGCTTCATGCCGCCGATCGCGGTCGCGATCCCGATCTACCTGATGATCAGGCAGCTCGGCCTGGTGAACAGCTACGCCGGCCTGATCCTGCCCTACGTCGCCTTCTCGCTGCCGCTCGTCGTCTGGATCATGATCGGCTTCTTCGACGAGATCCCGCGCGAGATCGACGACGCGGCGCTCGTGGACGGTTGCACCCGGCCGATGGTGCTCCTCCGCGTCCTCCTGCCGCTCGTCCGGCCGGGGCTGCTCGTCGCCGCCACCTTCGGAGTCATCTTCATCTGGAACGAGTTCCTGGTCGGTCTGTACATCATCACCTCGCAGGAGCGCGACACGATCCCGATCGCCGCCGCGAGCCTGCTCACGACCGAGAGCCCGATCGACTGGAACATCGCGGCGACCGTCGGCATCCTCACCGTGATCCCGATCCTCCTCTTCTCGATCTTCGTGCAGCGCTACATCGTGCGCGGCATCACCGCGGGAGCCGTGCGCTGACCCGCCGACAGGAAAGCGAGGTGTGCGATGGCGTCAGCTGAGCGGGTCCGTCAGCTCCAGGACGCGATGGCCGCGAGCGAGGTGGACGCGGTCGTCCTCCGGCTCGCGGAGAACGTGGTGCTCGTCACTGGGTACTACGTGCAGATCCCGGGGCTCGGGCTCGCCGTCGTGCCCCGCGAGGGCGAGGCGACGCTGCTCGTGCCCGACTACGAGCGCGAGGAGGCCGCGGCCGCCTGGGGCGGCGACGTCCGCACCTTTCCGGCGATCCGGAACGACGGGCCGCCGACGGGCCTCGCAATCGAGGAGCTCCTGCGCTCCCTCGCGGGCGAGCTCGGCGTCCGCGGCGGGGCGGTCGGCTTCGAGGGCAGCTTCGAGACGCTCGCCCCGGCGTCGCTCGCCGGGGAGCCGAACGCCGTCGGGCTGCCGACCCAGACCCTGATCCGCGAGACGTTCTCGGCCAGGAGCCTCGTCGACGTGACGGAGACGCTGGAGTCGCTGCGAGCGGTGAAGACAGAGCGGGAGCTCGACCGCCTGCGCACGGTCAACGAGATCGCCGTCTTCGGCCTGAACGCGTTCAAGGAGGAGGCCGTCGCCGGGCAGAGCGAGGTGCAGATCATGGCGGCCGTCGAGGGGGCGATCTGCGAGCGGGGGCACGGACATCGCGGCGCGCGGGTGGTGCGCGGCTACGCGACGGTCTACTCCGGGCCCGACCTCACGGGCGGCTGGCAGTACTTCCGCTCGCGGACGCGCGTCGTGGAGCCCGACGACGTCGTCATGCTCGAGCTCGGCACCGTGGCCGACGGCTACTGGAGCGACCACACGCGCACGGTCGTAGCGGGCCGGGCGACCGACGCCCAGCAGGCGGCCTACGCGGCCGCCCGAGCCGCTACCGAGGCGGCCTTCGCGGCGGCGGTCCCGGGGACGTCCGGAGGCGAGGTCGACGCGGCCGCGCGCCGGACCTGCGAGCAGGCCGGCTTCACCCAGTTTCCGCACCACACGGGCCACGGGGTCGGCTTCCGCTACCACGAGTCGCGCCCGCAGCTGGTGCCGGGCGGCGAGCACGTGCTCGAGGAGGGGAACGTGATCGTCGCCGAGCCCGGGATCTACTCCGACGAGCTGCGGGGCGGCTTCAGGCACGAGGACGACGCGGTCGTCAGGGCGGGCGGCGCAGTTCCGCTCGCCACCACCGATTACGGGCTCGACCTGGACGGGGTTGCATGACGCCCGGGCCGATCATCCCGTCCGGCTTCGTCGCAGAGCTTTTTCGGCTCGACGGGCGCGTCGCGGTGGTGACCGGCGGCGGCAGCGGGCTCGGCGCCGCGATGGCCGCCGGGCTCGCGCAGGCCGGGGCCGCGGTTGCCGTCGTCGACCTGAGCGAGGAGCGCGCCCGCGAGACCGTCGCCGCGATCGAGGGCGACGGCGGTCGGGCCGTGGCGCTCGCGGGAGACGTCACGAAGCGAGCCGAGGTCGACGGGCTCGCCGACCGCGTGGTGGCGGAGCTCGATCGCGTCGACGTGCTCGTGAACAGCGCGGGCACCGCCTTCCGAAGCCCGGCGGAGGACTTCCCGGAGGAACGGTTCGACGCGATCATCGCGCTCAACCTGAAGGGCACCTATCTCCCCTGCCAGGCCTTCGGCCGCAAGATGCTCGCCGCGGGCTCGGGCAGCATCGTCAACATCGCCTCGATCGGCGGCTTCATCGCCTACCCGCACGCCTCCGCCTACCTCGCCTCGAAGGGCGGCGTCGTGCAGGTGACGAAGGCGCTCGCGCTCGAGTGGGTCGACCGGCGCGTGCGGGTGAACGCGATCGCGCCGACCCTGTTCAGGACGCCGCTGACCGAGTCGGTCGGGAAAGTGTCCTCGGTCACGAGCGACTTCATCGTCGCGCGGCTCCTGCGCGAGGACCGGCTCGGCGAGCCGCACGAGATCGTCGGGGCCGCGATCTTCCTCGCGAGCGACGCCTCCTCGCTCGTGACCGGGCACACTCTCGCGGTGGACGACGGCTACCTGATCGCCTGATGGCTCACACGCTCACGGAGAAGATCCTGCTCGCCCACGCCGACGTGGACGAGCTCGCGCCGGGCGACATCGTCACCGTGCGCTGCGATCTCGTGATGACGAACGACATCTCGGGCCCGATGGCGTTCGAGACGATGCGTCGAATGGGAGCCGAGCGCGTCTTCGATCCCACGAAGGTCGTAGTCATCCCGGACCACTTCGTCCCTGCGAAGGACGCCCGCTCCGCGCGGCTGCAACGGCGCCTCAAGGACTGGTCCGACGAGCAGGGAGTCGCGTTCTACGGCCAGGGCCGCGGCGGGATCGAGCACGCCGTCCTCGTCGAGGACGGCTGGGTCGTCCCGGGCTCCGTGATCGCGGGCGGCGACTCGCACACCTGCACGCTCGGCGCCCTCGGCGCCTTCGGTACGGGGCTCGGCTCCACGGACATCGCGGCCTGCCTGGCGTACGGCACGTTCTGGCAGTCCGTGCCGGCGACGATCGCGGTCGAGCTGACGGGGCGTCTCGCGCGCTTCGTGAGCGGGAAGGACGTCATCCTCGCCGTGATCGGGAAGCTGGGCGTCGGCGGCGGCACCGGAGCGGTGCTCGAGTTCCTCGGCGACGGCGCCGCGGCCCTGACGATCGACGAGCGCCTCGCGGTGGCCAACATGGCGGTCGAGGCCGGGTGCGAGAACGGTCTCTTCCCCGCCGACGCGACGACGGCCGCGTACCTCGAGGGGCGGACCGATCGACCCTGGACGGCCGACCGGTCGGACCCCGACGCCGAGCTCGCGAGACGGCTCACGATCGACCTCGACGGGCTCCAGCCGCTCGTCGCGAAGCCGTGGTCTCCCGGGAACGTGGCCCCGCTCGACGAGGTGCTCGGCACGAAGGTCGACCAGGTCTACATCGGCAACTGCTCGAATGGGACGATGACCGACCTGCGCCAGGCAGCCGCGCAGCTGCGCGGACGCTCCGTCCATCCCGACACGCGCGCGATCGTCGTCCCCGCGACCAGGAAGATCTACGCCGAGGCCCTCGCGGAAGGTCTGCTCGAGATCTTCGTCGAGGCCGGCGCCATGGTCTCGACGCCGACCTGCGGCGCGTGCTTCGGCGGCTCGAACGGCATCCTCGCGGAGGGCGAGATCGCGGTCACGACGACGAACCGGAACTTCCGCGGGCGGATGGGCGCCACGGACTCGGGCATCTACCTCGCGAACGCGCACGTCGCCGGAGCGGCCGCGGTGGCGGGCGAGCTCGTGTACCCGACCGGCGTCCTCGACCCGGTTCCGGCGTGATCGTCACGGGGCGCGCCGTGCGGGTCCCGGGTGACGACGTCGACACGGACGTCCTCTACCCGGGGCCGTTCCTAAACATCCAGGAGCCCGAGCAGATGAAGGCGCACCTGTTCGAGGGCCTCGATCCCGCCCTGCGGGACCGGCTCGTCGGCGACACGGTGCTCGTCGTGGGCGAGAACTTCGGCTCCGGCTCGTCGCGGGAGCACGTCCCCCGCGCGATGCAGGCCTCCGGGGTGCGCTGCCTCGTCGGCAAGAGCTTCGCGCGGATCTTCTACCGAAACTGCATCAACCTGGGTCTGCTCGCGCTCGTCAGCCCGGACGCAGCGGCCGCAGCCCGCGACGACGCCTCGGTCGAGATCGATCCCGGCCGCGGGTTGATCCGGGTCGACGGCACGTCCTACGAGGCCAGGCCGGTTCCGTCCTTCGTCCTCGAGACGATCGAGCTCGGCGGCCTGGTCGAGTGGGCGCGGCAGCATCCTCCGGGCGCCGGCGCCGAGCGGTCGCGCGAGTAGCATCGAGGCCGTGGAGACGATCGTTCAGCAGCTGCGCACGGTCGGCCTCTCGCTCTACGAGGCCCGCATCTACCTCGGCCTGCTCCGACACGGGGCGCAGAACGGGAACGAGCTTTCGAAGTCGTCCGGCGTGCCCTCCTCCAAGGTCTACTCGACGGTCGAGAAGCTGATCGGGCTCGGCATCGTCCACTCGATCCGCAACGGCTCCTCGACGCGCTTCGTGGGCATCGCCCCCGAGGAGCTCGTCGCGCGTCTGCGCAGGCAGTACAACGAGCCCCTCGACCAGCTCTCGGAGGCCCTGCCGCAGCTCTCGAGCTTCGAGCCCTCCGAGCCGTTTCTCACCGTCTCGGGGCTGAGCGCGATCCGGGAGGCCAGCCAAGCGATCGTCGCCGCCTCGCGCGAGGCCGTCAACCTCTCGGTCTGGAGCGACGACGTCGACGACCTGCGCGACGTGCTCGGGCAAGCCGTGGAGCGGGGCGTGAGCGTCTTCGGGATGCTCTACGGCGAGGACGTCGAGGCGCCGGCCGGACGCTGGCTCCACCATCACTACGAGGAGATCGTCTCGCGCCGGATCGGCGGCCGCATGCTCACCCTCGTCGCCGACGCGGGCGAGGCGCTGATCGCGCGCATTCCCCGGCACGGCGACCCGCAGGGCGTGCGCACGCGCAGCTCCGTCCTCACCCTCGTCGTGCAGGAGTACCTGCACCACGACATGGTGCTCCAGCGCGCCCAGATCAACATCGGCTTCGACGAGTGGGACCGCTGGTGGCAGGCCGACCCCGACCTGCGCGGCGTCATCCTCGGCACGACGCTCGAGCGCCTGGGAGACGGAAACGGCAAGGTCGATTCCTCACTCCCGTCGTAGTAGCATGCGCGCTCGAAGGCGAGGAGCGACGGCAGCCGCGACCAGCGAGGAGGCGCCATGGAGACCGTGACCGCCGGCCGAGCGGCTGCGCCCGCAGGGGCCGTCCGTCCGCTGCTCGTCGCCGGCGAGCCGGCCGAGACGGGGCGCTCCACGGAGGTCGTCTTTCCGTTCGACGGCCGCGTCGTGGCCACGGTCGCCCTCGCCGACGCCGATGCCTGCGAGCAGGCGCTCGCCTCGGCCGCGGCGGCGCGGGAGACCGTCGCGGCACTCGCGCCCTTCGAGCGGGCCGATATCCTCAACCGTGCCGCGACCCTCGTCGAGGAGCGCGACGAGGAGCTCGCGCGCCAGATCACCCTGGAGACCGGGAACGCGATCTGGGAGACGCGGGTCGAGGTGCGGCGCACGTGCGAGATCCTGCGCGCCGCGGCCGAGGAGAGCCGCCGGATCAGCGGCGAGATCGTCCCGGTGAACGGCTGGCCGAACGGGCGCGGCCGTCACGCGCTGACACGGCGCTTCCCGGTCGGCCCGGTGCTCGCGATCACGCCGTACAACGCGCCGCTCCTGCTCGTCGCGCACAAGCTCGCCTCGGCGTTCGCGGCCGGGAACCCGTGCCTCGTCAGGCCGGCGACGAAGACGCCGCTCTCCGCCCTGTCGCTCGGAGGGATCCTCGTGGAGGCGGGCGCGCCGGCTGGAGCCGTGAGCGTGATCCCCTCCCCCACGCCCCTCGCCGAGTCGCTCGTCGCCGACGAGCGCGTGAAGATGCTCTCGTTCACCGGCAGCGGCGAGGTCGGCTGGCACCTGCGCCGGGTCGCCAGCACGCCTCGCGTCGCGCTCGAGCTCGGGGGCAACGGGGCCGTGATCGTGCACGCCGACGCCGACCTCGCGTACGCCGCCGAGCGGTGCGCCTTCGGAGGGTTCCTGCGCGCCGGCCAGGCCTGCATCTCGGTCCAGCGGCTCTACGTCCACCGCTCGGTCGAGGAGCAGTTCACGGAGCTGTTCCTCGAGCGTGTCGGAGCGCTCACGACCGGTAACCCGCTCGACGACGACACGGTCGTCGGCTGTCTGGTGGACGACCGCGCGGCCGAGAAGGCGGTCGAGCTGATCGACGAGGCGCGGGCGGCCGGCGCCGCCGTGCTGTGCGGCGGCGCGCGCGACGGGCGCGTGGTCGAGCCGGCCGTCCTCACCGGGGTGCCGGCCGACCTGCGCGCCTGCGCGACCGAGGCGTTCGCCCCGATCGTCGTGCTCGAGCCCTACGACGACGTCGACGAGGCGATCCGCGCGGCCGACGCCTCGCCGTTCGGTCTCCAGGCCGGCCTCTTCACGAACGATCTCCGCATCGTCGACCGCGCCTTCGAGCGGCTCGAGGTGGGAGCGCTGATCGTGAACGACGCAAACACGTTCCGGGTCGACCACATGCCCTACGGCGGCGCCAAGCAGTCCGGCTTCGGGCGCGAGGGCGTTCGCTACGCGATCCGGGAGATGACCGAGGAGCGGCTGCTCGTGATCGACCCGCGATGAGCGCGTCCGGAGCCTGAGGGTGGCGTCGGTCACGTTCGAGGGTGTCGAGAAGACCTACCCGAACGGGACGCAGGCGGTCGCCGGCCTCGACCTCGAGATCGAGGACGGCGAGTTCATGGTGCTCGTGGGGCCGTCGGGCTGCGGCAAGACCACCGCCCTGCGGATGGTCGCGGGCCTCGAGGGCATCACCGGCGGGACGATCCGCGTCGGCGACCGGATCGTCAACGGCCTCGAGCCGCGCAAGCGGGACGTCGCGATGGTCTTCCAGAACTACGCCCTCTACCCGAACATGAGCGTCTACGACAACATCGGCTTCGGGCTGAAGATCCGGAAGGTGCCGAGACAGGAGATCCGCGAGCGCGTCGAGCGGATGGCGCAGGTGCTGGATCTCGGCGAGCTGCTCGAGCGGAAGCCCGCGCACCTCTCGGGCGGGCAGCGGCAGCGAGTGGCCATGGGCCGGGCGATCGTGCGCGACCCCAGCGTCTTCCTCATGGACGAGCCGCTCTCGAACCTCGACGCCAAGCTGCGCGTCCAGATGCGGGCGGAGATCGCCCGGATCCAGCGCGAGCTGCACGCGACCACGATCTACGTCACGCACGACCAGGTCGAGGCGATGACGATGGGCACCCGCGTCGCGGTGCTGCGCAAGGGCGAGCTGCTGCAGGTCGCCCCGCCCCGCGAGCTCTACGCCCGGCCGGTCAACCTCTTCGTCGCGAGCTTCATCGGCAGCCCCTCCATGAACCTCCTGCAGGCGCGCATCGAGCGCGCCGACGGCGGGCTCGTCTCCCGGATCGGCGAGCAGGCGCTCGCTCTGCCCGAGACGCTGCTCGCGCGAGTGCCGACCCTCGCGGACTACGAGGGCCGAACGGTCGCGCTCGGGATCCGCCCCGAGAGCCTCGGCGACGCCCGCCTGAACGGCGGCGGGCTCGAGGGAGCCCGTCTACGCGGCCGCGCGGTCACGACGGAGGTGCTCGGCTCCGAGCTGCTCGCCCACGTCGAGCTCGACGCCGAGCGCGTCGTCACGACCGAGGTGAAGGAGGTCGCGGCGGACGTCGACCCCGCCGCGCTGGACGTGCTCGAGTCCGAGCGCCGTGCCGTCGTCGTCGGTCGCTTCGACGCGGACTCGGCCGTGCAGCCGGGCGAGACGATCGACATGAGCGTCGACACGCGCCGACTGCACTTCTTCGACCTGGAGACGGAGACCGCGATCGACGGCGCCGCGGCGCCGTAGTCCACCTCAGAGCTCGGGCGGCTACAGATACGTGACCGCGTCGTGCACGACGCGTGAGCTGCCGCGCAGGAAGTCGAGGTCGCAGCCCTCGTTCGCCTGCAGGACGTGGTCGACGTGGAGGCGCCGGTACCCGCGCTCGTCCTTGCGCTCGGGCGGGACCCAGGCGTCGCGGCGGGCGCGCAGCTCCGCCTCGTCGACGAGCAGGTCGAGCCGACGATCGGCCACCGAGAGGCGGATGCGATCGCCGTCCTGCACGAGGGCGAGCGGCCCGCCGACAGCCGCCTCCGGCGCGACGTGCAGCACGACGGCCCCGTACGAGGTGCCGCTCATGCGCGCGTCGGAGATGCGGACGAGGTCGCTGACGCCCTGCTTGAGCAGCTTGGCCGGGATCGGCAGGTGCCCCCACTCGGGCATGCCGGGCCCGCCGACCGGGCCCGCGTTCCGCAGCACCATGACGCTCGTCTCGTCGACCTCGAGCGCCGGATCGTCGACCCTCGCCGCGAGGTCGTGGACGTCCTCGAACACGAGCGCGCGGCCCTCGTGCTCGAGCAGCTCGTCGGCGGCCGCCGAGATCTTCAGCACGGCTCCGTCCGGGCAGAGCGTCCCCTCGAGCACGACGAGGCTGCCCCCCGCGTCGAGCGGCTCCGCGGCGGTCCTGATCACGTCTTCGTCGATGATCTCCACCGGCACCCGCTCGAGGTTCTGGCCGACGGTCTCGCCGGACACCGTCACCGCGTCCAGGTGCAGCAGCTCGGCGATCTGCGCCATCACGGCGGGCACGCCGCCCGCGTAGTAGAAGTCCTCCATCAGGTACTCGCCCGCCGGCTTCAGGTTGACGAGCCACGGGGTCGACGCGCAAAGCTCGTCGAAGAGCTGCAGCGGCAGGTCGACCCCGACCCGGCCGGCGTAGGCGACCAGGTGGATGATCGCGTTCGTCGAGCCGGAGATTGCGTGCAGCACGCGGATCGCGTTCTCGAACGCGTCGCGGGTGAGGAGGTCCGACGGCTTGAGGTCGCGCTCGACGAGCTCGACGATCTTCCGCCCGGACGCCTCGGCGGCCACGCGCCGACGGGAGTCCACGGCGGGGACCGCGGCCGAGCCGGGCAGGCACAGGCCGAGCCCCTCCGTCACGCACGCCATCGTCGAGGCTGTCCCCATCGTCATGCAGTGCCCGTTCGACCGCGACATCGAGTTCTCGATCTCGGTGAACTCCGCCTCGGAGATGCGGCCCGCCCTGAGCTCCTCGTGGTAGTGCCAGCAGTCCGAGCAGGAGCCGAGCTCCTTACCGCGCCAGTGGCCGTTCAGCATCGGCCCGCCCGTCACGACGATCGACGGGATGTTCGCGCTCGCGGCACCGAGGACGGAGGCCGGGTTCGTCTTGTCGCAGCCGGTGAGCAGGACGACGCCGTCGAGCGGGTACGCGCGGATCGACTCCTCCACGTCCATCGCCATCAGGTTGCGATAGAGCATCGTGGTCGGCTTCATCAGCGACTCACCGAGCGACATGACGGGAAACTCGAGCGGAAAGCCGCCCGCCTGCAGCACGCCCCGCTTCACCGACTCCGCGAGCCCGCGTAGGTGCACGTTGCAGTTGACGAGCTCCGACCAGCTGTTGCAGATGCCGATCAGGGGCCGGCCGCGGAAGGTCTCGTCCGAGACCCCGGTGGCCTTGAGCCACGAGCGGTGCAGGAAGCCGTCCAGATCCTGCCGCTCCAGCCACTCCTCGCTGCGACGCGCGCCGTTCCGCGTGCCGAAGCTGTCGCCGTTCCGCATCGTGGGCATCTCGCTCCTTCGTCGGGGTCGGGGGACGCGAAGGCTAGACGAGTCTCTCAACTCGGAACGTGCTCGAGCAGCCGAGCCTGAGGGCCTCCTCGAACCGCGCCGCGGGAAACCGGTGCGTCACGATCGAGTCGAGGCTCACGAGGTCCCGCTCCAGCAGACGCATGACGCGACCCCAGACCGACGACATGTAGGAGCAGCTGCCGATCACCTCCAGGTCGCCGAGCGTGATGCGGTCGGGCGGCAGCTCGAGCGTCCTGCCCTCGCCTAGCACGCACGAGCCCGGCTCGACGAGGACGGCCGCGTCGAAGGAGACGCCGTCCGGCAGCTGATGGACGACGTGACGCGGGACGACTACGTACTCGCCGTAGCCGCAGCCGCGCGTGAAGCCGAGC
>JBBSIG010000012.1:0-19781 GCA_038232215.1 Gaiellales bacterium
CGGGTGCGTCAGGAGCTGCAGCCACTCGAACGCGCCGGCGGCGAGCGCCTCGTGCGGGCAGCCGCTCCGCCAGTGCTGGTTCGAGTCCGAGCGGTACGTCTCGCGGGAGAAGAACGGCGGCTGCATGACGTTGACGGCACCGGCGACCGGCTCGCTCATCGTCTCGGGCTCGGGGTTGTGCCACGCCACGACGGGGTCGAACCGGACGTCGAGGTCGGCTCGCGGCCAGACGGCGTGGAGGCCGACGCGGTGCCCGAGCTCGCGGAGGCGTGCGAGTGCGCCCCGGCCCTCGGCGGAGTCGAGGTTGTAGAAGACGCTCTCCCTCATCAGGAAGTAGGTGGCCGAGGCTCCGGCGGCTGCCTCGAGCTCGGCCAGTCGGAGCGCGGCCTCGAGCGACAGGTCGACGTCGTGGCGGAGCAGGAGATCGCCCGGAACGGGCGGGCGCTCGAAGGTCGCGTAGCGGTAGCCGCCGCGCCTCGCCGCCTCGAGCAGCTCGCGGTAGTGCTCGAGCTCGAAGTCGCAGCCCGTCACTCGGTCTCGACGTCCAGCAGCCGAGCCGCCGCCTCGGCACGCTCGAGCGCGACCAGGTTCGTGCCGGCGGTCGCGATCACGTAGCCGCGCCGGTCGCCGTCGAGCCGCACCGGCCGGATCGTCTCGCCGGGGGCGAGGAAGACGTCCGCCTGGACGACGCCCGGAAAGGCGCGCACCTTGTCGAGCGTGCCGACGCTCCGCACCTTGCCGGTCGGCAGGGGGCCCGGCTCGGCGGTGAGGAAGCGAATCGCGAGCGGCTGGCGGAAGCGCGGGCGCACGAGCTCGTCCGGGACGTCCTCGCCGAGCGCCTGCCGAAGCGCGACCTCGACGAGGTCGATCCCGACGGCGTGCCGCGCCAGGTCGGCCATCTGCCCGCCGGGGATTCGAGCCGCCACCTCCACGACGCGTACGCATCCGTCCGCGCGGACGATCAGCTGCGGGAACGCGATCCCGTCGCGAAGGCCGAGCGCGTGCACGGCGTGCACGACGACGCGCTCGGCCTCGCGCACGCTCTGCCGGTCGATCGTGGGGGGGTAGACGTGGATCCAGCCGACGCCGAAGCCGATCCCCGGCGGGCGAAGCCGGTCGGAGAGGGTGAGCGGAAACACCTCGCCGCCGCGCGCGATCGCGAGGCCGTTCAGCTCGAGTCCCTCGTCGAAGCTCTCGACGATCGCCTCCTCGGTCGGCGACTCCGCGAGGGCGGCATGGAGGTGCGTCTCGAGGTCGTCCATGGACTCGAGCCGGAAGACGCCTCGCTGCCCGCCCGAGTCGGCGGGCTTCAGCACGGCTGGGAGTCCCACGGTCTCGACGGCCACCCGGCCCTCGGCGAGCGTCCGCACCGCCGCGAACTCCGGTTGCGGAACGCCTGCCTCCGCGAGGTGCCTCCGCATCGCGATCTTGTTCGTCATCAGGTGCGCGGTCTCCGTGCCGATCCCGGGCAGGCCGAGGGCCTCCGCGACTGCTGCCACGACGGGAACCGCGCGATCCGCCGAGACGGTGAGCACCCCGTCGACCGCGTGCCGTCGGCCCGCCTCGACCACTGCCGCCACGTCACCGAAGTCGATCGTCTCGGCGACGTCGGCCTCCGCGAGGCCGGGCGCGTCGGCGTTGCGATCGACCGCCACGACGCGCACGCCGAGCTCCCGCGCGCGCACGATCGCCGCCCGCTGATGACGTCCGCCGCCGACGAGGAGAACCGTCTTCACCGACGGGCGATGCTACTCGGGAGCCGTGGCGGCCGAGCCCGGAGAGCGAGTGTTCTCCCGTGCAGGGCACGCCTGCAGGTCGGTCGGGGCGAGGATTCTCCTGCTCAGGGGGCAGAGGATGGTGCGGCGTTACACTCGCCGGGTGCCTCTCTCCGGCAAGCGCATCTTCATCACGGGCGGCGCCGGCTTCATCGGCACGACGCTCGCGAGGCGGCTCGTGGGCGCGAACGACGTGATCGTCCTCGACAACCTGCACCGCGACGCGTTGACTGGCACGGAGCTCCTCGAGCATCCCCGGCTCGTTTTCCATCGGGGGGACCTGCTCGACGCAGAGCTCGTCCGCGAGCTCGCGGACGGGGCCACGCACATCGTCCACTGTGCTGCCATCGCCGGCGTGGACACCGTGCGCGAGAGCCCCGTGCGCACGATGCGGGTCAACCTGATCGGGACGTACAACGTGCTGGAGGCGGCGCTCGCGACCAAGGCGTCGGTCGAGCGGCTGATCGAGTTCTCGACGAGCGAGGTGTTCGGCACGCACGCGATCAACGTCGAGGAGGGTCACGTCACCACGACCGGCTCGGTCGGCGAGGCGCGCTGGACATACGCGGTGTCGAAGCTCGCCGGCGAGCACATGGCCCACGCCTACCACGAGGAGCTCGGCCTGCCGACGGTGACCGTGCGGCCGTTCAACGTCTACGGCCCGGGTCAGATCGGTGGCGGCGCCATCCGCGCGTTCATCGAGGCGGCGCTTGCCGAGCGCGACCTGACCATCCACGGCGACGGCTCGCAGATCCGCGCCTGGTGCTACGTGGCCGACATGGTGGAGGCGCTCCTGCTCTGCCTCGAGCGGCCCGAGGCGGTGGGGCAGAGCTTCAACATCGGCAACGCGCGCTCGACCGTCACGATCTTCGACCTCGCGCAGCGGATCAAGCGCATCACCGGCGCACCGGTGGAGATCGTCTTCCAGCCGCTCCACTACGCGGACGTCGAGATCAGGATCCCGAACGTGACGAAGGCGCGCGAGCAGCTCGGCTTCGAGGCGCAGGTGGAGCTCGACGACGGCCTCGCGCGCACGATCGCCTGGTACCGCGAGCGACAGCCGGCCGCCGCTTGATCCGTCTTGCCCGCCCGGACGTCGGCGCCGCCGAGGCGCAGGCCGTGGCCGACGTGCTCGAGAGCGGCCAGCTCACGATGGGGCCGAAGGTGGAGGAGTTCGAGGCAGGCCTCGCTGCAGCCTGCGGGTGCGAGCACGCGGTCGCGGTCTCGTCGGGGACGGCGGCTCTGCACCTCGCCGTGCTGGCCCTCGGCCTGGGCGAGGGAGACGAGGTGCTCGTGCCGGCGTACACCTTTCCCGCCACCGGGAACGTCGTCGCGCTCGCCGGTGCCCGCCCCGTGCTCGTGGACGTCGACCCGGTCACGATGAACCTCGACCCCGGCAAGGCGTACGACGCGGTCACGCCCCGCACGCGGGCCGTGCTCGCCGTGCATCTCTTCGGGCGCCCGCTCGCCTGGGACGAGCTGCAGAGCGCGGTCCCGCCCGACGTCCACCTCGTCGAGGACGCGGCGGGCGCGCTGGGCGCGCGCTGGCGCGGCATGCCGTGCGGCGGGCTCGGCGAGCTCGGCTGTCTCTCGTTCCATCCGCGCAAGATCGTGACCACCGGAGAGGGCGGCGCGGTCGCGACCGACCGGCGCGACCTGGCCGACTCGGTGCGACGCCTGCGCCACCACGGGATCGAGCCGCGCGGCGACTTCGCGATCGCGACACCCGGCCTCAACTACCGCCTCTCGGACCTCCAGTGCGCGGTCGGCATCCCCCAGCTCGGCCGCCTCGGCGAGCTGCTCGCCGCGCGCCGCCGGGTGGCGGACGCCTACGCCGAGCGTCTGGCGGATCGTTTCGAGACACCCTCCGCGGAGGAGGGCGACGAGCACGGCTGGCAGGCCTACGTGATCCAGCTCGATCGGCGTGACGAGGCGCTGACGGCGCTGCGGGCGAGCGACATCGAGGCCCAGATCGGCACGTACGCGCTCCACCGGCTCGGCGCCTACCGGGACCAGGGCGTCTTCCCGGGGGCGGACCGTGCGTTCGAGCGGGCCCTCGCGCTGCCGTTCCACTCGCGGCTGACCGACTCCGACCTCGATCGAGTGGCCGAGGGTCTTGACGAGTTTGTGAGTGAGTGCTAACTTTCTCCGCGTGAGTGCAGCCACCTCAACGCGGATGACAGCCGACGAACGCCGCGAGACGATTCTCGAGGCGGCCTTCGACGAGTTCGCTCTGCGGGGCCTCGACGGCACCTCGACCGAGGACATCGCCCGCCGCGCCGGCATCTCACAGCCGTACCTCTTCCGCCTCTTCGGGACGAAGAAGGAGCTCTTTCTCGCAACCGTGGAGCGCTGCCTGCGCACGACGCTCTCGATGTTCCAGGAGGCTGCGGGCGGCCTCTCGGGAGAGGAGGCGCTCGACTCCATCGGCCAGGCGTATATGGCCTCCATCGCTGCCGATCCTCGCCTGCTGCAGGGGCAGATGCAGGCGTACGCCGCCTGCCACGACGACGACGTCTGTGCCGTCGTGCGCACGGGGTTCGGAGCCCTCGTCGACTTCGCCGAGCGGGTGTCGGGGGAGCCGCCCGAGCGCATCAGCGCCTTCTTCGCGAAGGGGATGCTCACGAACGTCATCTCGTCCATGGGTCTCCAGGAGTCGGACGAGCCCTGGGCCCAGCGCCTGATCGCCGGCTGCAAGCCGGAGTGAGGGTGTCTTTTTTTGCGCGCCACAAGTAAGTGACTGGTTACTACTAGAAGCAGGAGGACGCACGGTGAGCCGACCTCGAACCATCTGGACCTTCGCGATCACCTCGGTCGCGCTCTTCATGGTCACCCTCGACAACCTCGTCGTGACGACGGCGCTGCCCGTCATCCGGCTGGATCTGGGCGCCTCGCTGCAGGGTCTCGAGTGGACGGTGAACGCCTACACGCTGACCTTCGCCGTCCTCCTGCTGACGGGCGCGGCACTCGGCGACCGGTTCGGGCGCCGGCTGCTGTTCACGATCGGCCTCGCCGTCTTCACGCTCGCATCCGCCGCCGCGGCGCTCGCGCCGAGCATCGAGGCGCTGATCGCGGCGCGGGCCGCGCAGGGGGTCGGCGGGGCGATCGTCATGCCGCTGACCCTCACGATCCTGAGCGCCGCGTTCCCGCCCGAGAGGCGCGGCCTCGTGCTCGGCGCGTGGGGCGGCATCAGCGGCCTCGCCGTCGCGACGGGGCCGCTCGTCGGGGGTGCCATCGTCGACGGCATCTCCTGGCAGTGGATCTTCTGGCTGAACGTGCCGATCGGTCTCGTGCTCGCTCCGCTCGCGCTGTCGCGGCTCCGCGAGAGCCACGGGCCTGCGGGCCGGCTCGACCTGCCCGGGCTCGCGCTCGCGAGCGCCGGTCTGCTCGGCGTCGTCTGGGGGCTCGTGCGGGGCAACGGCGTCGGCTGGGGGAGTGCGGAGATCGC
Source organism: Gaiellales bacterium (assembly GCA_038232215.1). Classification (GTDB taxonomy): domain Bacteria; phylum Actinomycetota; class Thermoleophilia; order Gaiellales; family Gaiellaceae; genus JBBSIG01. The sequence goes on from JBBSIG010000012.1 coordinate 5,224, forward strand.
CGGCTCGATCGGCGGTGGCCTGGTCGTGCTCGTGCTCTTCGTCCTCTACGAGCTGCGCACGGAGACGCCCATGCTGCCCATGCGCTTCTTCCGCAACCGGACGTTCGCCGCGGCCAACGCCTCGTCGCTCTTCATGTTCTTCGGCATGTTCGGCTCCATCTTCCTGCTCGCGCAGTTCCTGCAGACCGTGCAGGGCTACTCGCCCTTCGGCGCGGGTCTCCGCATCCTCCCCTGGACGGTGATGCCGATCTTCGTCGCGCCGCTCGCAGGTGCGCTCTCGGACCGGGTCGGCGGTCGCCCCCTCATGGCGACGGGCCTCGCGTTGCAGGCGCTCGGCCTGGCCTGGCTGGCGGCGGTGACCACGCCGACGGTGGCGTACGTCGACCTCGTCCCCGGCTTCGTCGTCTCCGGGATCGGCATGGCGCTCTTCTTCGCCCCGGTCGCGAACGTCGTTCTCAGCGCCGTTCGTCCCGAGGAGGAGGGACAAGCCTCCGGCGCCAACAACGCGATCCGCGAGCTCGGCGGCGTCTTCGGCGTGGCGGTGCTCGCCTCCGTGTTCGCCCGCTACGGCGGCTACGGAACGGGGCAGAGCTTCGTCGACGGCCTGACGCCGGCGATGTACGCGGGCGCGGCCGTCGTCTTCGCGGGAGCCGTGGCCGCGCTCGCGATCCCGCGCTCGGGCCGGGCAGAGGGGGTCGAGGCGACTCCGGCGCTCGACGGCGCCTACTAGCTCCCGCGGAGGGCACAGGGCGAGCCGGCGGTCTCGGACGCGGCTCGAAGGTCGCACAGGTGTAGGCTCCGGGGCTGGAGATGGCGCACCCGGAGGCCTTCGCGACCCCTGTGCAGGCAGTCGAGGCGGCTCGGGCGCCCGAGATCTCGGTGGTGGTCACGCTCTTCAACGAGTCCGCCACCGTGGAGGAGCTCGTTCGCCGCTCGGTCGCCGCGCTCTCGGATCGCTCGTTCGAGCTGATCCTCATCGACGACGGCTCCACCGACGGCACCTTCGCCGCGCTCGAGCGCCTGCACGCGGGGGACGACCGCATCCGCGTCGTCCGCTTCAAGCGGAACTTCGGCCAGCACCCCGCCATGCACGCCGGCTTCGCCCGGGCTCGGGGAGAGGTCGTCGTCACGATGGACGGCGACCTCCAGAACGCGCCAGAGGACATCCCCCGTCTCGTCGCCGCGGTCGAGGCCGGCACGGACGTTGCGAGCGGGCGCCGCGCGGCGCGCCACGATTCCTGGGGACGGACGCTCCCCTCGCGGCTGATCAACGGGATGCTCCGGCGCTTCACCCACGTCGCCATCTCGGACTTCGGCTGCGCCTTCAACGCGTACCGGCGCAGCGCCGTCGAGCCGATGCTCGGCGCGATCGGCAAGCAGAAGTTCACGAAGGCGCTCGTGCTCTCGGGCGGCGCGAGCGTCGTCGAGGTCGACGTCCAACACGCGGCGCGGGCGGGCCGCTCGCGCTACTCGCCGCTCCGGCTGACGCGGCTCGCGCTGCACGTCCTTGCAGGCTTCTGGCCGCAGCCGATCCAGTGGATCGGCGTCGCGCTCGGCGCTCTCTGCACCGTCGCTGCGCTTGCGCTCGGCACCTACGGCGTCGTCTTCTGGCTCGGCGAGTCCAACTTTCCGGGCCCGCTCTTCGGCGGCGTCGCCGTCCTCTTCGTCCTCGGCATTCAGGGCTTCATCCTGGCTCTCGTAGGCGAGTACCTCGGCAAGATCCAGCGGGACGTGGAGGGACGGCCGCTGTACACGATCGACAGGGAGCTCTAGGTGCGCCGACGGCGGGTCCTCGTGACCGGCGGCGCCGGCTTCATCTCCTCGAACTTCGTCCGGCATCTCCTGCGCGCGACGCCGTACGAGGTCGTCTCGCTCGACGCGCTCACCTATGCGGGGAACATCGAGAACCTGGCTGACGTGCTCTCGCACGAGCGGCTCTCGTTCGTGCACGGCGACGTCCGGGACGCGGGGCTCGTACGCGATCTCGTCGCCGGAGTGGACGTGATCGTCAACGCGGCCGCCGAGTCGCACGTGGAGAAGTCGATCGCCGAGGGAGCGTCCGAGTTCGTGACCACGAACGTCGAGGGCACGCAGATCCTGCTGGACGCGATCCGGGAGACGCCGGTCGAGCGCTTCATCCTCATCTCCTCGAGCGAGGTCTACGGCACCGCCGAGAGCGCGCCCATGGACGAGACCCATCCGCTCAACCCCCGCAGTCCCTACGCGGCGACGAAGGCGGGCGGGGACCGGCTCGCGTACAGCTACTTCGTCACGTACGGCCTGCCAATCGTGATCGTGCGTCCCTTCAACAACTATGGGCCGCGCCAGCACCCCGAGAAGGTCGTCCCGCGCTTCATCACGCAGGCCCTCGCGGGCGAGGCGCTCACCGTTCACGGCGACGGGCACGCGAGCCGCGACTGGCTCTACGTCGACGACGACGCCGAGGCGATCGAGGCGATCATCGAGACTCCGCTCGAGCGGGTCGCGGGCGAGGTGCTGAACGTCGCGACGGGTGTCGACCTCTCGGTCTCCGACGTCGCCGACGCCGTCCTCGCGGAGCTCGGCAAGCCGTCCTCGCTCCGCGTGCACGTCCCCGAGCGGCCCGGGCAGGTCGACCGTCACGTCGGCTCCACCGAGAAGGCCCGGGCGCTCACGGGCTGGGCGGCCCGGACCTCGTTCGAGGCGGGCCTCACGCGCACCGTCGCCTGGTATCGCGAGAATGAGGCCTGGTGGAGAGCGATCCGGAGCGCCCCCGCAAGCGTCTCCTAGTCCTCGGGGCGGGCCCGGCCCAGCTCGGCCTTCTGGTGGCCGCCCGCGAGCGCGGCGACCTGTTCGTGATCGCCGCCGACCGCGACCCGAGCGCGCCGGGGCTCCGGTACGCGGACCGGCGCGCGATCGTGTCGACGGAGGACGAGCCCGGGGTGCACCGGCTCGCCGAGGCTGAGCGAGTCGACGGGCTGATCGCCCCCGGAACCGACTGGCCGCTCGGGATCGCGGCCCGCGTCGCGTCGCGGCTGCGGCTGCCCCACCCGCTCGCCCCGGAGACGGCCGTGCTCGCGATCTCGAAGCTGCGACAGCGCGAGCGTTTCGCCGAGCGCGGCGTGCCCCAGCCGCGCTGGCGGGTGCTCGCCGAGCCCGACGGCGACGTGGGCTTCCCGTGTGTCGTGAAGGCGCCCGATCGCCAGGGACAGCGCGGACTCTCCTTCGTCGAGAGCCCGGCCGACCTGGGAGCGGCGATCGCCGAGGCGGTGGCGGCCTCGCGCGGCGGCACCTGCATCGTCGAGGAGCTCGTCCCGGGCTCCGAGATCACGGTGAACGCGTTCTCGAGCGGCGGCCGCTTCGTTCCGCTCACCGTGACCGACCGGCTCACCGCGGAGCCGCCGGCCTTCGGCGTCGCGCTTGCGCACGTCTGGCCGAGCGAGTTCGCCGACCGCCGCGCCGTCGAGGTCGCCCGGCGCGCCGCCGAGGCGCTCGGCGTCCGCGACGGCCCCACCTACACGCAGCTGCGGATGGGCGCCTCGGGCCCCCAGGTGGTGGAGCTCGCCGCGCGGCTCGGGGGCGGGCACGACGCCGAGCTCTGCCGGGCGGCGCTCGGCGTCGACCTCAACGGCCTCGCCCTCGCCGCGGCGCTCGGCGAGAGGACGGACGAGCCGAGGCCGACCGAGCTCGTGGGCGGCGCGTGCGTCCGCTTCCTCGTGGCTCCGCCCGGCGAGCTGCGGGGCGTGCGCGGCGTCGAGGAGGCGGCCCGGCTGGACGGGGTGCTCGGCGTCGACGTCTACCGGCGGCCCGGTCATCGCTTCCGGCGGCTCCTCACGGGCTCCGATCGAGCCGGCGCGATCCTGGCGGTGGGCAGCAGCCGCGGCGAGGCGCTCGAGCGAGCCGGGCGAGCGGCCGAGCTCGTTCGCCTCGACACGGCCGCCGAAGCGGTGGCGTAGGCGCGGCGCTGAGCCGCACCGAGCCCTTCAGCCAGGTCCTCGCCCCTGTCCACTCCGACTCGGCAGCAGTCGGGAGCCGTTCGGCGTCGCTCGCCACGTCCGTACGAGGCATGTCTCTGCCCCAGGGCGCTGGACCTGGCTCGCGGGGAGCGGTCCGTCGTCACGTCTCGGTCGGTGTCGGCTCGAGGGGGAGGGGGCCGACCGGCGCCGCTCGTTACCCTCTCTCGCCATGCAGAGGACCTCGGCCCGACGAGCGACGCCGCTCGGCTTCCAGCCCCCGGCCGTGGGCGAGGAGGAGATCGAGGCCGTCACCGAGGCGCTCCGCTCGGGCTGGCTCACCACCGGCCCGCGCGCCGCGGAGCTCGAGCGACGCTTCGCCGAGTACCTCGGAGCCCGGCACGTGCTGGCCGTCTCCTCGGGGACGGCGGCCCTCCACCTCTCGCTGCTCGCCCTCGGGATCGGCCCGGGCGACGAGGTGATCACGACCCCGATCACCTGGCCTGCGACGGCCAACGTCGTCGTCCACGCAGGCGCGACGCCGGTCTTCGCCGACGTCTGCGAGACGACCCTGAACCTCGACCCGGCGCGCGCCGCAGAGCTGGTCACCGAGCGGACGAAGGCGATCGTGCCCGTCCACCTCGCGGGCGCGCCGTGCGACCTGGACGCGATCCACGCGCTCGGCGTACCCGTCGTCGAGGATGCGGCGCACGCGGCGGAGAGCGCCTACCGGGGCCGCAAGATCGGGACGCTCTCCGACGCGACCTGCTTCTCGCTCTACGCGACGAAGAACATCGCCGGCGGCGAGGGCGGCCTGATCGCGACCGAGCGAGACGACGTGGCGCGCGCGGTCGAGAGCCTGCGCCTGATGCGCCGCGGAGACGGCTCGCTGTACGACGTCACCGTGCCGGGCTACAAGGCGAACCTGCCCGACGTCCTGGCCGCGATCGCGCTGTGCCAGCTCGACAAGGTCGACCGTCACGCGGCGATCAGGGCGCGTCAGTTCGCGCTCTACGACGAGGCGCTGGCGGAGCTCGACGGGATCGAGCCGCTCCCGCGCGACGCCCGCGACACGCACGCGCTGCACCTGTACGTCGTGCGGATCGATGCCGAGCGGGCAGGCGCGACCCGCGACGAGTACCAGCGCGCCCTCGCAGAGGAGCGGATCGCGACGAGCATCCATTTCCTCCCGGTCCACCGGCTCACCTGGTACCGCGAGCGCTACCCGGAGCAGGCTCCGCTCCCGGTGGCCGAGCGAGCCGGCACGGAGATCCTGTCGCTGCCGCTGTCGCCGGCCCACTCGGACGAGGACATCGCGGACGTCGTCGACGCGCTGGGCCGCATCCGCACCGCCTTCGTCTCGTGACTCGACGGCTCGCCCGCCGCGCCGCGACGCTCGCCGTCACGGGTCTCGGCGCGGCCTATCTCCTGTGGAAGACCGACGTCTCGCAGACGGCTCGGATCCTCGGAGACGCGGACGTCGGCTCGTTCCTCGCGGCCTGCGCGATCATGACCGTGACGGTGTGGCCGATGGCGTGGCGCTGGCAGCGGCTGCTCCGCGCGCGCTCGATCGACGACGGGCTGCCCTGGCTGACCCGCGCCTACCTCGTCTCCTACACGGCCGGCCAGGTGCTGCCGACCTCGATCGGCGGCGACGCGATGCGGATCTACGAGGCCAGCCGCCGGCATCCCGGAAACGGGGGCCCGATCGCGGGCGCGGTGCTCCTCGAGCGGGCGCTCGGCGGCGCGGCGACGCTGCTCCTCGCCGCGATCGGCTTCGGCCTCGCCCTCGGCCGCTACGACGTCGGGGCCTACCTCTGGGTGGAGGGGGTCTTCGTCCTCGGGACGGTGGTGCTCGGCGTCGGCCTCTTCTCCCGCTCGGCCCGGCGCCCCCTGCGCCGCCTCGTCCCGCTCCTCCGCCCGTTTCGCCTCGAGCGGCCGCTCCGGGCCGTGTACGAAGGGATGCACGCGTACCGGCAGAACGCCGCGCTCCTGCTCGGCGTCTTCCTGCTCACGCTCGCGATCCAGTCGGTGCGCGTGCTTGCGATCTGGCTCGCCGGGCGGTCGGTCGGCGTCGACCTCTCGCCGCGCCCCTACTACGTGATGGGGCCGCTCCTCTTCCTCGTCATGCTCGTCCCCTTCACGGTCAACGGGCTTGCGGTTCGCGAGTCGTTCTTCGTCAGCTTCCTCGGCAACCTCCACGTGAGTGCTGACGCGGCCTTCGCGACGGGCTTCCTCTTCTTCCTCGTCACGGTCGCGCTCGCGCTTCCCGGCGCCGTCATCCTAGTCGTGGAAAATGCCGCGCATTGTCCACGGAGGGGCTTGTCCCCTCGCTCCGCTCGTGAGAAGAGGGAGACCTGAGCGAGCCCTCGGCACAGTCGGCGTCCGTGGTGGTCGTCACGTACAACGCCCTCCCCTACCTCGAGCCGTGCCTCGCGAGCGCTCGCCCGCACGAGACCATCGTTGTCGACAACGGCTCGACGGACGGCACGCTCGAGCTCGTGCGCGAGCGCTTTCCGGAGATGCACGTGGTCGAGCAGGGCAACCGCGGCCTCGCTGCCGGCTGGAACGCGGGCCTCCGCCTCGCCCGGGGACGGTACGCGCTGCTCCTGAACGCCGACGCCTGGCTGCTCGCGGACGCCGTCGATCGTCTCGTGGCGTTCGCCGACGCGCACCCGGAGGCGGCCGTCGTCGGTCCCCGACTCCTGAACGCGGACGGGACCCTGCAACGCTCGGTGCGCGGCTTCCCGACGCTCTGGCGGCTCGCCACGGAGTATCTGTTCCTCCGTAAGCTCGCGCCCCGCTCCAGTGCCCTGAACGCGTTCTACGCCGGGGGCTTCGACCATGCGAGCGTGCGCGAGGTCGACTCCGTGCTGGGCGCCTGCATGCTCGTCCGCCGTCGGGCGGTCGACGCCGTCGGCCCGGCCGACGAGCGCTTCTTCCTCTTCAGCGAGGAGACAGACTGGCACTACCGGCTGCGGGCGGCCGGCTGGAAGGTGCTGTTCTACCCCGGCGCCGAGGCGGTGCACGTGGGCGGGGCGTCGCACGGCGGGCGGATGTACAGGGACAATCTCCGCGGGCTCCTGCTCTTCTTCGCCAAGCATCGCGGGCCGCGCGAGGCCGATCGCGCCCGCCGGCTGCTCGTCGCCTCGCTGCGTCTGCGCGCGCTCCTCTTCCGCGGCGAGCGCGGGCGAACGTACGGCGACGCGGCCCGCTGGCTCGCCTCGAGCTCGGCGGCCGGCCTGCTGGACGCGCGGCGTTGATCCGGCTCGCCGTCGCGCTCGCGGCGCTCGCCGAACTCGCGCTCGTCCGCCTGCTCCCCGAGACGGGCGGCGGCCTCTACCTCCGGCTCGCGGCCGCCACGATCGTCGTGCTGCTCCCGGGTGGGCTGGTCGCGGAGGCGCTCGGACGCCGCAGCACGTCGGCGACGATCGTGTGGATGCTCGCCGCCCTCGCGGGTGCGCTCGCCGTCACGTTCGCGGCGCGCTCGTCGCTCTCGCTGACCCTGCTCCTGCTGGCGGTGGTGTCGATCGCCGCCGCTCCGCTCGCTCTGCTCCGGAAGCGACCGCGGCGCCTGCGCGGCAGCGGCCTCTTCCTCGTCGCGGGGGCCGCGCTCGGAGTGGCGCTCTGGCACGTGGCCGGGCACGTCGACGGCGACGCCCTCTTCCACCTCGCGCGCGTCCGCAAGCTCGAGGCGCTCTCCGAGCTCTCGCTGCGAGGCGTGGACGAGTTCCGAGACGGCGGGCTCCACCCCGGGTACGCATTCCCGCTCTGGCACGGCCTGCTCGCGGTGGTCGCCCGCTTGGCCGGGGTCGACCCCGCCGACGTCGTCCTCCACGAGCCGAGCCTGCTGGCGCCGCTCGCGCTCGTCGTCGCCTACGAGGCGGGAACGAGGCTGTTCGCGTCCCGTCTCGCAGGCGCTTCGGTGGCGCTGGCTCAGGTCGCGCTGAGCGCGCTCGCGGCGGGTCACGGGGGCGGCTACCGCGTCCTCTCGCTGCCCGGGACGGCGGCCCGACAGCTGCTCGCGCTCGCCGCTCTCGCGCTCGTCTTCGAGGCGCTCGACGATCGCTCGTGGCGCTCGCTCGCGTCGGTCGCCGCGGCCGGTCTCGTGCTCACCCTCGTCCATCCCACCTACGCCCTCTTCCTGCTCGTGCCGCTCGGCGGCTCTCTCGTCGCCCGGGCTCTGCTGGAGCGGCGCGACCTGGGTGCGCTGGCCGCCGCGGTCGCCGCCTTCGCCCTGCCGACGGGAGCGGTCGTCGCCTGGTTGCTGCCACTCGTGCGCGAGGCGGCCTCGTACCGGCCCTCGGCGACCGTGCGCTGCGGCGCCGAGCACGGTGTCGCCCGCTACGCGAACCAGCTCGACGTGTTCTCGTGCCATTCGTACCGCCTCGCCCCGGAGGTGCTGGGGCGGGGGGGCGCGATCGCGGTCGCCGCACTCTGCCTCGTGCCGCTCGCCGCGCTCGCGGCGCGACGGCGCTGGGCCGCGTACGTGCTCGGCGGATCGCTCGCAGTGCTCGGGCTGATGCTCGTGCCGTTCCTCTTCACGGCGCTCGCCGACACCGTCTCGCTCTCACAGGCCCGTCGTGCGGCGGGGTTCTTCCCCTTCTCCTTCGCGCTCGCCGGTGGGATCGTCGTGCTCACCCGCGCGCTCGGGCCGCTCGTGCTGCCGGCGGCGCTCGCGGCCGGGATCGCGCTGCAGGCGCTCTACCCCGGCGACTTCAGCTACCGCTTCGAGCACGGCGGGCCGGCGCTCGCCACCTGGCTCGCCGCGCTCGGCGGGGGCGGCGCGCTCGTCGCGGCCGCCGTTCACCGCCGGCCCGTCGCTCTCGAGCGCCCGGATGTCCTCTCCCTCCTCGCCGCCGTGCTCTTTGTCGCTCCGGTCGCCGTGCACGGCCTCGGCGAGTGGACGCCGCCGAGCCGGCCCTCGGCGACGGCGCTGCCCACGGGTCTCGTGGCCGCCCTGCGCCGCGAGGTGCCCGAGCGAGGAGTCGTCCTCTCCGACGTCGAGACGAGCTACCTGATCGCCGCGGCCGCGCCGGTCTACGTCGCGTCGGCCCCGCCGGCGCACGTCGCGGACACGGGCCAGAACCGGCCGTACGAGCGGGCGGAGGACACGGAGCGTTTTCTCCGCACGGGCGACCTCGAGCTGGCGCGCCGCTACGGCGCGGGCTGGATCGTGCTCGACGGGAAGCGCACGCGCCTGAGGCTACCGCTGCCCCTGTTCTACGGCGACGAGCGCTACGCGCTCTACCGGCTCGGGCAGGGCTGAGGGCGGGCAGCCGGCGTCGCCCTCGCAGCAGCCGAGCTTGAGCCGGCAGCGCGGGCACTGCCACGTCTGCTGGCGCCACTCCATCGAGGCGCCGCAGCGCAGGCAGGGCTCGGTGACTGCCGAGGCGGGCAAGCGCCCGGGCACGTTACGCCCCGGGCCGGTCGCCGGGCGCCCGACGCGCCGACGCCCCGTACCATCGCCGGCGTGAAGGTCCTCCTCGTGACCATGTACTTCCCTCCGGCGGGCGGAGGCGGCGTGCAGCGGTCGCTCAAGCTCGCCACGCACCTGCCCGCCCTCGGGATCGAGACGCACGTGCTGGCGCCCGACGACCCCAAGTGGATCCACGAGGATGCCGACCTGCAGCTGCCGACACAGGCGTGGGTGCACCGCGCGCGGTACCTCGGCCCCAGGGGACGTCGCCCGGCCGAGGAGCTGCACGGGCGGCGCGGGCTCGACCGCGCGTCCCGCCAGGCGCGCCTCGTGTTTCGCCGGCTGCTCGTCCCGGACGAGAACGTCCCCTGGAATCTGACCGCCATCCCGGCCGCCGTCCGCATCGTGCGCAGCGAGGGCATCGACGTCGTGCTGACGACGTCGCCCCCGAGCTCTGTCCACCTGATCGGGGCGGCGGCGAAGCGCATCACGGGCGTGCGCTGGGTTGCCGACCTGCGCGACTCGCTCGTCGCGCACCCCCATCGCCGGCCGGAACGGCTGGCGGCACGCACGAAGGAGCGCGGCGAGCACGCGATCGCCCGGCTCGTCGCCCGCTCGGCGGACGCCGTCGTCGCCGTCTCGGACGCCATCGCGGACGAGGCGCGCGGGTTCGACCCGGCGGGGCCCGTCGCGACGATCGCGAACGGCTCCGACTTCGACGACTTCGCCGGGCTCGAGTACCGACCCGCGGAGCGCTTCCGGATCACTCACACCGGCAGCTTCTTCGGCAAGCGCGACCCGCGACCGTTTCTGCAGGCGCTCGCCGACTCGAAGCTCGACGTCGTGGCGCGCTTCGTGGGCGACTTCCGTACCGCGGACCGAGAGTGGGCCGACACGCTCGAGCTCGGAGACCGGCTCGAGCTCCATCCCTACGTCCCTCGCCGCCGCTCCCTCGAGCTGCAGCGCGACTCCGAGGCCCTGCTGCTCCTGATCCCGGAGGCCGGAGGCCGCGGCCGGGGAGTGCTCTCGGGCAAGGTCTTCGAGTACCTGGCCGCCGAGCGTCCGATCCTCGCGGCGGTGCCCCCCGACGGGGCCGCCGCGGCGCTCGTCGAGGAGACCGGCGCCGGCGTCGTCGCGCCGCCCGACGACGTGGGGGCCCTGCGCGAGGCGCTCGTCGGGCTGGAGTCGCGCTGGCGCGCCGGCGAGCTCACCGGGACGCCTCTCTCCGAGGAGGCGCGCGAGCGCCTGTCGCGCCATGCCCGGGTGGAGGAGCTCGCCGAGCTGCTCCGGAGCCTGCCGTGAGACGTCTCACGGTCACCGAGTGGCTCTTCCTGGCAGGCCTCTTCTGCGTGACGTTCGAGAAGGTGCACTGGTCGGTCGGCGGGGCGGTGAGCCTCGCCGACCTGCTCTCGATCGCGTTTCTCGTCGCCTTCGCGGCCGGCCGGGTCGCGCGGCGCGACTTCCGCATCCCGCGCCCCGCGGCCACCGTGCTCGGCTTCTTCGCGGCCTTCCTCCTCGTCTACCTGCTCGGCTACTTCAACCTGGACTCCGTGCAGGCGCTCGCCCAGCTCGCGAAGGGGCTCGTGAAGGTCGTCCTGCACTTCCTCTTCCTGGCGGCCGGGGTCGCCCTCCTCGCCCGCCGCTCCGAGCGCTTCTACTGGCGCGCGCTCACCGTCTTCGCGCTCGGGATGATCGCGAACGCGGCCTATGGGATCCTGCAGCTCCTCGCCGCCCGCGCGGGCCACAACCTCGACGCCACGGTGCTCTCCCCGCTGACGCGGGGGGCGAGCCAGATCAACATCTACGGCGGCGTCAACGGCACGAGCGTCTTCCGGCCGAACGCGCTCACCGGCGACCCGAATCACCTCGGGGTCATGCTCGAGGTGCCGCTGCTCGTGCTCACGCCGCTCTACCTGAGGCTCGAGCGCGGCCACCGGCTCCGGCTCCCGCTCGCGGTCTGCCTCAGCTTCCTCCTGCTGGTGGAGCTCGCGACGCTCTCGCGCAGCGGCCTCCTCGGGCTGGGAGTGGGCGTGCTCGTGCTGGCGGCGCCGTACCGGCGCCTGCTCGTGTCGCGGGCGACCCTCGTCCCGCTTGGCGCGCTCGGGGCGCTCCTCCTGGTCGTGGTCGCGCGCAAGGCGAGCTTCTTCGTGACCGTGCTGCGCTCCCGGGTCGAGACGAGCGGCCGCTCGAGCTCGGCCCACTTCGACGTCTACGACTTCGTCCCCCAGGTGCTGCACTCCCACCCGCTGCTCGGGCTCGGGCTGAACAACTTCTCCGTCTACTACGAGGCCGTGACCGGAAAGACGAACTGGGGACCGCACTCGTTCTACGTCGCGCTGCTCGTGGAGACGGGCGTCGTCGGCTCGCTGCTCTTCGCGGCGTTCCTGCGCTACCTGTTCGTCCGCCTGCGCGACGCGCGCCGGCTCGGGCGGCGGCTCGCGCGGGCGGGGGACCCGCTCGCGGCGCGCGTGCGTCCGCTCGCCTGGGGCCTCACGGCGGCGCTCGCCGGGACGATGGCCGCGAACGTCTTCTACCTCACCATGCAGTTCTACTACTTCTACGCGTTCGCGGCCCTGGCGGTGGCCGCGCCGGCCGTGTTCGGGCGCCGCGCTCCCCGCACCAAGTAACAGTCTGTTGCTTGGCGGGGGAGCGGCTCGCGGGCCTACTCCGCTGCGAGGCCGAAGGGGTTCCCCTCGGAGTCGCGACAGACCGCCCAGCGCTCGCCGGGGTGGACGACGTTCCCCCCGAGCTCGACCACGCGCTCGAGCGCCCGCGTGAGCTCCGCGACGCGGAAGTAGGGCAGGGAGGAGCGGTCGCCGGGGCCCGCTCCGCGCTCGTGCAGCCCGAGCACAGGCGGCGCGCCGCCCGTCTGCAGACCTGAGCCTTCCGCGCCTGTCCGCTCGGCGAGCGAGACGGCGAGCAGCCCCTCCCAGAAGCGGCGGCCGCGGGCGAGGTCGTCGGCGGGGAGCTCGAGCAGGGCGAGCGGCACGGTGAAGGACGCGCGCGCCGACCCTCCCTCGACGAGCTCGCTCGTCCTCGCGGCGAGCTCGTGGTCGCGGGCGGTGATCCCGCCTGACACGTGGGTCCACCAGCGCAGCCTGACCCGGCTGAAGCGGATCTCGATGTCGGGGTGGTGGTCGGCTGCCTCCGCGAGCGCGGCCACGCGATCGACGAACTCGAGAGCGGCCGCGAAGCCGTCGAAGCGGAAGTCGCGCTCGAGCGCCCCCTCCACCTCGCTCCAGCCCTCGGGCACGGTCACCGTACGGAGTATGCAGCGTTGCGGGCGGTTACTCCGCGCTCGCTCCCAGGATCGCTCGGGCTGCTCCGAGCCATCGTCTAGGGTAGGCGCCGTGCTCGGCGTGGATGCGGTCGCCCCGCGGTGGCGCACGTGGAATGCACTCGAGGCCCGGCAACGACTCGCCGTCGCGGCGGCGGTCGTCGGCGTGGCCTGCGCGCTCGTCCTCGCGCTCTACCGGTTCCCCGCCCAGATGCGCTACCTCGACGAGACGGCGGCCTTCAACGCCGCCCAATCAGCCGACGACCGCCTGCTCGCGGGGGCGCACGCGTACGACATCTCGCGGCCGTTCCTGCTCGCCGCGCTCCGCATCCTGCCGGAACGGACGACCTACGCCGTCGAGACGGGCCCGAACGTGGGCGAGTCGACGCCGCTGACGAAGCTCAGCTTGAGCGGCTACTCGCAGTATCTGCTCCTGCCCCGGCGACAGGTGCTGCCGGGCGATCCCCGCGCGCGCTACCTGCTCTGCTACGGCTGCGAGCTCGGGAAGTACAAGTACTACCTCGTCACCGACTGGGACGAGGAGGCCGGGCTCGTGATCGGGCACTTCGTCCGGTGACGCACAGCCTGCTCGGCCTCCTCGCCCTGAACGCCCTCTTCCTGGTGGTCGGCTGCGGGCTGCTCTGGGCTGTCCGCGGCTGGACGGCCTGGTCCGAGCTGGCGCGGCTCGCCGGCGTCGCGTACCTCGCGGGCGTGGCCGGCCTCTGCCTGCCCGTCACCTGGCTGCTCGTGCTCGGAGTCCCGGTCCCGGTCCCGGTCGTCGTCGGGCTCGGTCTCGGGCTCGCCGCAGCCGGCCTCGCCGTCGGCCGTGCGCTCGGCCGGCCGCTGCCCCGCTGGCGGCTCTCCTCGACGCCGCGGGAGCGCCTCCCGCTCGTCGGCGTCCTCTGCGCCGCCCTCAGCGTCGTCTTCCTGGAGGCGTGGTTTCGGGTCGCGCACCTCCAGGGCCTGAACGGCGGGGACGCGGCCGCCTTCTGGACGCCGAAGGCGAAGGTGATCTACTTCTTCGGAGGCCTCGACGAGCGCTTCTTCGGCTCCCTCCCCGGCGTCGGCGACTTCCCGCACGGCATCCCGGAGTGGTCGACCTACCCGATTTTCGTGCCGACGCTGCAGGCGCTCGACTTCCACTTCATGGGCGGCGTCGACACGACCGCGCTGCACGTGCAGACGTGGGCGCTGGTCGGCGGCTTCCTGTTCGCGGTCGCGGGATTGCTACGGCCGCTCGTGCCGCTGGCCGTCGTCTGGCCGTTCCTTCTCCTGTTCCTGATCATGCCGGAGCTCGAGTACCGCGCGCTGGCACCGCAGGCCGACCTCACGCTCGACTACTTCTTCGTCGCCGCGGCGCTCTGCGTAGCGCTCTTCGTGCGCGGCCGCGAGGGCTGGACGCTCGCCCCCGCCGCGCTCTTCCTCGGGGCGGTCCTCTCGACGAAGCGCGAGGGCTTGCTGATCGCGGTCTGCCTGGTGGCCGCCGCGCTCGCGGTCACCTGGCGGGAGTGGCGCTTCTTCTGGCCGCGGCTCGGGGCGGTGGGCGTCGCGGGCTTCGCCTTCGACCTGCCCTGGCGGATCTGGTTCACGACGCGCGGCTACGGCGGCGAGGGGCCGCCCTCCTCGCTCACCGACCTCCTGCACGACCTCTCGCGCGCGCCGGACGCGCTCTGGCTCGTGGTCAGGCTGTTCTTCAGCTACGACCTCTGGCTCATCGCGGCGCCGCTCGCGGTGGGCGCCACCGCCGTCGTCCTGCTCGCGGGCGAGCGCCGGCTCGGGTTCCTGTTCCTCCTGACCGTCGCCTTCGGCCTCGCCGGCTCCACCGGGATCCTCGGGGCGAGCCCGCAGTACCCGCCCGCGGACGCGGACGCGACGCCCATGCCCCGGATCGTGGGGTCGATCGTCCTGCTCTCGATCGCGTTCGCGCCGC